>CAKUXT010000032.1 GCA_934700375.1 uncultured Bacilli bacterium
TGAACCCGATGGATTATTCTGTGAAAAAATCTTCGGCCCTGCCAAGGACTATGAATGTCATTGCGGCCGTTATAAGAAGTCTTCTTTTGCCGGTAAGGTCTGCGAAAAGTGTCACGTCGAAGTGACACTTAAGGCAGTCCGTCGTGAGCGTATGGGTTACATCAACCTTGCTTTCCCTTGCACTCACATCTGGTTTGTCAAAGGCGCACCCAGCAAGATGGGTCTTGTCTTAGGCATTCCTCCGAAGCAGTTGGAAGAAGTCGTCTACTTTGTTTCCCACATTGTTACAAACCCTGGTATCTCCAAGATTTTGAAGTATCGTCAGGTTTTGGACGAAAGAACAGCCCGTGAGACTTTCCCGACTGTCATCAACGAAGAAATTCTTGGTCAGCGCGTCGATGAAGGAACTCCTGACTATGCAAAGGGCGAAGATCTCGCTAAGAGAATCGCTTCCAGAAGCCAGGCTTTCGACTTCATCTCCGTCAGCCGTTATATCAAGAAGTACTTAGGCTGTGAATTCGGCATCGGTGCCGAAGCCGCTCAGAAGCTCCTTCGTGAAATCGATCTCGATAAGGAAATCGCCATTGTTTCCGATGAACTCAAGCAGTCCACCGGTGATACAAACCAGAAGAGAATCAAGGCCATCAAACGTCTTGAGGTTCTCAAGTCTTTCAAGGATTCCGGTATCCGTCCTGAATGGATGGTCTTGACAGTCATCCCTGTCATTCCTCCGGAAATCCGTCCTATGATGCAGCTTGACGGCGGCAGATATGCCACTTCCGATCTCAACGATCTCTATCGTCAGGTCATCATCAAGAACAACCGTCTGAAACGCGAAATCGAAGAGCATGCACCTTCTGTCATTTTGCTCAACGAAAAGCGTATGCTTCAGGAAGCTGTCGATGCTTTGATCGATAACGATAGAAGAAACAAGCCTTCTACCAATATCAACGGCAACGTCTTAAAGTCCCTCTCTTCCTTCTTGAAGGGAAAACAGGGCCGCTTCCGTCAGAACCTTTTAGGTAAGCGTGTCGACTATTCCGGTCGTTCCGTCATCGCTGTCGGTCCGACTCTCAATATGGATGAATGCGGTTTGCCGCGTGAAATGGCTATTCAGCTCTTCAGACCGTTCATCGCTCATTACTTGATGAACCAGAAGGATTCTCAGATTACATCTCAGAAACAGGCTGATGAATTGATTGCCAGAAAGGATCCCCGTGTTTACGATGCAATCGAAGAGATTGCAAAGAATCATCCGGTCCTTCTCAACCGTGCACCTACACTTCACAGACTTGGTATTCAGGCCTTCAAGCCGATCCTTATCGAAGGTAAGGCTATCCGCTTGCATCCTCTTGTCTGCCCTGGATTCAACGCCGACTTCGACGGTGACCAGATGGCTGTCCATGTTCCGCTTTCCCGCCAGGCACAGGCTGAAGCCATGTCCTTGATGATTGCAAACAGAAACATCCTTAAGCCTAGTGATGGTATGCCGATCTGCGTTCCTTCTCAGGATATGATCTATGGTAACTATTATCTTACTTTGGAAGATGATGCTGCTATGGATGAGATGTATGCCAAGTATTACGAAAAACGCAATGATACTGAAATGGCTGAGAAGTTCCGCAGCTACATCAAGTACGAAGGTAAGGTTTTCACCGATCCTGATACTGCAATCCTTGCTTATCAGAATGGTTTGATTACCTTAAGAACACGTATCTATGTCCCTGGCAGATCTTTGAAGAAGAGCGAATTCAGCGAAAAGCAGAACAACTCTTACTTATTGACAACTGTCGGTAAGATCATCTTCAACAAGATCTTCCCTAATGACTTCCCTTACATCAACTTCCCGCATGTCGGTCTTAAAGACGATGACAAAAAGGCTGCAGAAGAAGCAAATTTCTTCCACACCTTGGATGAATTCTTTGTCACAGCCAAGGGAGCTTATGATGCTGTAATCGCATCTGGCAAGTTCAAAGAAGGCGATGATTTCGATGCCTTTAAGGAATACTGCAAGCTTCAGACTCTCCGTGTCCCGATTGATAAGGGCGGAATCAAGACCATGATGGACAAGGTCTTCCACCACTATCATGAAAACGCCGAGAAGACAGCTGCTATCTTGGATGCCTTCAAGAACCAAGGCTTCGATTATTGTACAAAGTCCGGTCTTACCGTCTCTTTGGACGATATGGAACCTCTTGAAGGAAGACAGGAACTCTTCGATAAGGCTGATAAGAAAGTCGCTGAAATCGAACAGAGCTACGACCTCGGTTTCTTCACCGATGAAGAACGTCACAACACCATCGTTGATATGTGGAACAACTTGAAGAAGAAAGATATGGGCGCCTTGCTTGACAAGCGTATGTCCTCTTCTCCTCGTAACCCGATGTTCATGATGATGCAGTCCGGTGCTCGTGGTTCCAATGATAACTACATGCAGCTTATCGGTATGAAGGGCTGCCCTCAGAAGGCAAATGGCGAAGCCATTGAAATTCCGATTAAGTCCTGCTTCTCCGAAGGTTTCTCCGTCTCTGAATACTTCTCCTCTACACATGGTACCCGTAAGAACGGTTCCGATACAGCTTTGAAGACAGCCGACTCTGGTTACTTGACCAGAAGACTTGTCGACGTCTCTCATAACGTTGTCATCCGTGAATATGATTGCGGTTGCGATCACGGCCTAGTCATCACTGAGCTTCTCAATGAAAGCGGCAAGGTCATCGCTTCCTTATACGAACGTCTTGTCGGCAGATTCCCGATGCACGATATCTTTGATCCGAGCACTGGAAACCTCATTGCCAGCAAAGACTGCTGCATCGATGAATCCATCGCCAGCAATATTGTCAAAGCCGGATTCAAGTCTGTTGAAATCCGTTCCGTCCTCACTTGTGAATCCGAAGATGGTATCTGCGTCAAGTGCTATGGCCGTAACCTTGCTACCGGTAAGGTCGCCGAAATCGGTGATACTGTCGGTATCATGGCTGCTCAGTCCATCGGTGAACCTGGTACACAGCTTACCTTGAAGAACTTCCACACTGGCGGCGTTGCCGGTCAGCAGGATATTACTTCCGGTTTGCCTCGTGTTCAGGAACTTCTTGAAGTCCGTCATCCGAAGACTAAGGCCCTGGCTACTATCACGCACATCAGAGGTACAGTCACTGATAGAAAAGCTATCGGTTCCAGATACGAATTCACTGTCACCAATGAACTCGAAAGCGAAACCTATACTTCTTATCAGGGCGCCGTTCCTTGTGTTGAATTAGGAGCTGTCGTCAAAGCCGGTGATCCTCTTACCAAGGGTCATATCGATCCGAAGGAACTTATCGAATGCGCAGATCTTGATACGGTTCGTAAATACATTATCAACCAGGTCAAGTTCGTCTATAAGGACAACGCAAGTATTGCCATTTCCGATAAGCACCTTGAAATCATTGTCCGTCAGATGACCAATAAGATCTTGATCATCAACGCTGGTGATACAAAGTTCCTCCCTGGCCAGAAGGTCACGGATGTTCAGTTCACCAAAGAGAATGAGAGCTACATTCTCCATCAGGAAAAACCTGCTGTCGGTAGACCGATTATTCTCGGTATTACCAAGGCAGCCTTGGAGACTGATTCCTTCCTTTCTGCCGCATCCTTCCAGCAGACAACAACTGTCTTGACCGATGCTGCCATCAAGGGCAAGGAAGACTTCCTTAAGGGCTTGAAGGAGAACGTCATGGTCGGTAAGCTGATCCCTGCTGGTACAGGTATCAAGCCGATCCTCAGCCTTGACGATGAGGACGATGAATCTTCTGATGATTTTGTCCGTAAGGAACTCATCAACGACGATCCGATTCTCTAATTGATTCATACATAATGCTGCTTGAAAAAGCAGCATTATGTTTCTGCGGCCGTAGTTCAATGGTAGAACGATAGCTTCCCAAGCTGTATACACGGGTCCGATTCCCGCCGGTCGCTCCATATAGAATGGATAGGTTTAATACGAAAACAAGTATTAAGCCTTTTATTTTTGAATAAATATAGATTTAAAATCTATATTATTATATAATTATTTTAGATTTAAAATCTAATGATGGAGGAAATGTTATGTCAAAGCTTGGCGAAACAGTTAAAAGAATTAGAAAAAGTAAAAATATGAGTCAGGAAACTTTTGCTGAGTCTCTTGGATATAAATCCGCTACAACCATTAATAAAATCGAATTAGGAATCAATGACATGGGTTATGATGCAATTGTCAGGTTAATTTCTCAATATGATGTAGATGTTAATGATTTATTTGAGTCTAATACTAAATTGGATAGTAAAATAAAGCCTAATGGTAAGAATGAAATAGTTCTATTTGAAAATCAAGGAGTACGACTTGAAGTCAATGTTAAAGATGATACTGTTTGGTTAAACCAAGATCAAATATCAAGATTATATGGAAGAGATAGAACGGTTATTTTAAAGCATATAAAAAACGCTTTGGATGAAGAACTAAGAGGTGTAACTTCAACATGTGCAAAATTTGCACAAGTTCAAATTGAGGGAGATAGAAAAGTAAAAAGAGAGATTGAATATTACAATTTAGATGTAATTATTTCTGTTGGATATCGTGTAAAATCTTCACAAGGTATAGCCTTTAGACGTTGGGCAAATAATGTTTTAAAATCTTTCATGTTAAAAGGATATGCAATAAATAAGCAGCGTTTAGAATATTTAGAAAAAACAGTTAAATTAATAGATATTGCTTCAAGAAATGTAGAAGAACTTACAAATGATAAGGCTAAGGATGTTTTGCTTGTTATAAATTATTTTTCAAAAGGACTTGACCTATTAGATGATTATGACCACCAATGTTTACCTAAAATAAGTGGTAAGAAGGATGATAGAATAGTTACTTATGAAGATTGTATGCAAGTTATTAATAAGTTAAAATTTAATGAAAGAGGAGATTTATTTGCTCAAGAAAGAAATAGTGATTTTAAATCTATTATAGGTAATATTTATCAATCATTTGATGGAGAGGATGTTTATCCAAGTGTTGAATTAAAGGCAGCAAATTTACTGTATTTTACAATCAAGGATCATGCTTTTATTGATGGAAATAAAAGAATAGCAGCTTCAATATTTTTATATTTCATGAATTTTTATGGCTTACTATATAGAGATGGAAAAACATGTATATCAAATAATACACTAGCAGCATTAACTCTATTAATTGCTGAATCAAAGGCAGATGAAAAGGATCTTATAATTGATGTTGTGATGAATATCGTTTTTGGATAGTTAACAAAGTGTAGCATATTTAAGTAATCCAAGAAAATGTGATGTTAGTAAATTAGAAACATTTACCGCACCCCTGACATTGGACTATAAATTGAACTATAGCATAACATTGGGACAGGCATAATGACTCTTTGCTTGATTGGAGTTAATGCTATGCGCCTTGGTCCAGTGAGAGGGGGCACTACAGGGTGCGGTACATAAAAGCATCGGTTTTTTCTTTGCAAAAATATTAAGTTGTTTCTTCTGCTTTTTGCTTCTGAAAGGGATTTTAGAACTTGTAATTGTGCTATAATAAAACGTACATATTCATTTGTACAGAACATTCAAATAATAGGCCTTAAAAGAAGGGAGTTTTCATTATGGCACGTTTTATTGGTACCTCCTCAAGAGGTGTTCGTCTTCCGATTCTCAAAGAGGGAGATGATTTAGCACGCTGTGTTGTTGATTCTATTATGTCTGCCGTCGACAACAAAGAACTTGAAGTCAGAGACAGAGACATCATCGCTATCACTGAATCCATCGTCGCAAGATCACAGGGAAACTATGCAACAATCGATGACATCGCGTCATCGATCAAATCTAAGATGAACGCAGATCATATCGGCGTTATCTTCCCGATTCTTTCCCGTAATCGTTTTCCATTCTTTTAAAGGGTATGGCAAGAGCGGCAAAGAAGATCACTGTCATGCTCTCTTATCCTAGCGATGAAGTCGGAAATGCATTGATTTCTTTAGATGACCTGGATGCATCTGGCGTCAATCCTTACAGCGATGTTCTCGATATTAAGAAGTATCGTGAATTATTCGGTTACAAGCTTCATGAATTCACTGGTGTAGACTATGTTAAGCTCTATCAGGAAATCGTTGAAGGAGAAGGCTGTGAATTCGAAGTCATCTTTGCAAATCATGCCGAAGCAATCCTTCCTTATACAAAGAATGTTATTAATTGCGATATTCATACACGCAAGAGAACCAAACGAATCCTTCTTGAAAAGGGTGCAGAGAACGTTCTTTCCATGGATGATATTCTGACTGAACCTATCAATGGATGCGGTTATAATGAGAAATACGGCTTATTAGGAACAAATAAAGCAACTGAAGATACGGTCAAGCTCTTCCCTCGTGAAGCGATGGATTTATTGAATGAAATTCAGGCTGATATGTTCGTCAAGACCGGAAAACATGTCGAAGTCATGGTTTATGGAGATGGTGCTTTCAAAGATCCTCAGGGAAAGATCTGGGAACTTGCAGATCCTGTTGTTTCTCCTTTCTTCACTAGCGGATTGAAAGGAACTCCGAATGAACTGAAGCTGAAATACTTGGCTGACAATCAGTACAAAGGTCTTGAAGGCGATGAACTGAAAGAAGCCATCAAGAAAGAAATCAAAGCCAAGGACAGCAATTTGGTCGGCAAAATGGCATCTGAAGGAACGACTCCTAGACAGCTTACTGACTTAATCGGCTCCCTTTCTGACCTTACTTCCGGTTCTGGCGATAAGGGAACGCCTGTTGTCTATATTCAGGGTTACTTTGATAACTATACAGCTGAATAATTTACTGCTATAAATTCAATGAAAATAAAGGGTATATATCATGCTTTGCCTACGATATTATGCCCTTTTGATTTTCACACTTAAAGTTTTGTTTGCGTAGAATAATTATTGTTTTAACTAAAAATTTAAACATAATGGAAGTGCTATATTGAATTAGCAATCTGCAAATGGAAAAGAGAGATTGCTATACCAAATTCAATGCGGGAACTATTGTTTCCGCATTTGCTTCTATTGCAAGCCGGTGAAAAAGTTAAAAATCTTCTTGCAAAACTTGCTGTATACCAGTATAATAATTTTTGCCTATTTGGCTGCGTAGCTCAGTTGGTAGAGCGGTCGGTTCATACCCGATATGTCGAGAGTTCGACCCTCCCCGCAGCCACCATATAGGGATCAATAGCTCAATTGGTTAGAGCCCTCGGCCCATAACCGAGTGGTTGCAGGTCCGAGCCCTGCTTGATCCACCACCAATTGAGATTAAGCGGCCTGCATATGCAGGCCATTTTTTATTCTCCGATTAATTTAACGACGATATAGCTGTGATTGATGTTGTTGAGAAATGTATTCAATAGATCCTTTGTTTTTATGATCAATGTCTTTGTGTTGGTCAATGGATGAATACCAATTGTCTCATATTTCATGATATCTTCATCAAGAAGAAACTGAACCTGTTTTTCTTTATCGAAGAAAAGACCTAAAGGAGTACAGGAACCTTTTCTGACTCCCAATAATTGATATAAGGCGTCTTCGTTTCCGAATGAAAGACGGGCTGAATTGATCTGGTTGCTGATCTCTTTTGTCTTGAAGGGTTTGTTTCCAGGCATTAGAAGAAGGTAGAACTTTGTCTGTTGTCTGTTTGCAAGAAACAGGTTCTTTGGTATATGGATGTTATATTCTTTTTCAATCTTTTCACATTCTTCCATGGTAAAAAGAGGATTATGAGAAATGATCTGATAGGGAATATTGAGGCTTGTTAGATAGTTTTTGATTTCCTTTTCCTTCATCTGAAGCGTATTAGCATCGCTTTCCGATACTTTTTCGGTGTCTATTGAGTTCATAAATTGATTTTCCTCTCTATTTCAATATAATACTCTTGTTATGGAAAAAGAAAGAATTCAAAAAATATTATCGAACCTTGGATATTGTTCCCGCAGAAAAGCAGAGCAGTATCTTTCCGAAGGAAAAATTGCTGTAAATGGTATTGTCATCACTGAACAGGGCTTTAAATGCACCATGGATGATGAGATCACAGTCGATGGCGAAGTCGTCAACAAAAGAGAGGATGAGAAGCCTGTTTATCTCGCTTTCAACAAACCTTACAATGTTCTCTCAACGCTGAGTGATCCTCAGGGAAGAGAGACTGTCATGGACTTTATTCCAAAGAAATACGGAAGAGTATTCCCTGTCGGAAGACTTGACCACAACTCTACCGGATTGATGATCATGACTAACGATGGCGAGTTTGCAAATCTTGTTACACATCCTTCCTCTGCTCCTGAGAAAGAATATCTTGTCAAAGTCAAAAACAAATGGCGCGGCGATGAAATCGCCCAGCTTGAAAAAGGATTGTATGTCATGCAGGATGGCTATACTGCTCTTCCCTGCAAAGCCACTGTTCTTCGTGAAGATGAGGACGGCGCCCTTTTGTCTATCATTTTAAGAGAAGGCAAAAAGCGTGAAATCCGCCATATGATGGAGACGCTTGATCATCCTGTCAGAATGCTGATGAGAATCAGAATCGGCAATATTCTTTTAGGACGTCTGGAAGAGGGAAAGGTCGTCGAGATCCCGCAGAGCGATATCGATAGCCTTTTGGCTCAGTGCAGATATGATAAGGAACATAACGACTTCAAGAGGAAAGAGGATGGACAACTTTAACGTACCTGAAGTCAAGAAACAGAAGACTCTCTTTACTAGGCGTGAAAATGCCATTCGTTTTCTGAACCTTTTCATTCTTGGTGTATTAGGGTATGCCTTATCGATGATAGGCAAGATTCCAGGCATGACCATTGATGGCATCTTTCCTATTGAGCCTAGCGATGCGGTTGTTCTTGCTGCTTATGCGCTTTATGGATTCTGGGCCTCATTGTTTGTCGCTTTGATGAAGACAGGACTTCTGATGTTGACTTTCTTCAGTGCGATTGCAAGACCGATTCCGATTGCTGCAATCTTCAGCTTCAGCATGGCATTGTTCTTAGACTTTGGCATCTTGGTCATGGATAAGAGTTTAAGAATGTTCCATAAGAACATCTGGTCTAGATTATTCAGTTATCTTCTTGTCTCTATCTTTGTTTCCTTGTCGATGCTATCGTTAGAATATGCACTTCTTGTTCCTATCGCATTCAACAATTATCAGTGGACGAATATTTATCAGGTCGATACAGCAGCGATAATGGCAAAGTATGCTTCCTTCTTCCCTTATCCTGACTCTTATGAATTATCTATGCTGCGTGTATTCTTACCCTATAATTTCATCAGAAACCTATCTGTCTGTCTTATTTATGAGATTTGTTTCCATCATCTGATATTCAATGTTCTCAAAGGCGGACTGTTCGCTGAGAATTTCTTCATGAACAGAAATGATCTGACTGAAGAGAAGCTGAATATCAATCTGAGAAAGAAAGCACTTCGCTCTGCTCAGATCAAAGAGATGAGAGAAAGACAGGTCGATCTTCTGAAAAAGAAGAACGCAAAAAAGGTCCTTCTTGATGAAAACAAAGGACCGAACTTCATCTCACAGCATGATTATCAATATGATATGACGATCGATGATTATGGATCCATCCATAACGTCAGTATCACGACAGACAGCGAAAGCTCAGCCGTGTTCATCGACTATATAAAGAACGCACATCCAGGATCAAAGTTCCATATTACCTCTTATCGTGAAGGACAGACGATTGTCAGAAACGCATCGACAGATGGTCTTTCACCGGAATTGTTCCGTTCCGTGAACGGATACGATGAAGAGGTGACCAAGATCATTGAGATGACATTGGTCGTCAGAGCTTCAACAAGAAAAGCCACCACAGCGTGAAAGCTACAGTGGCTTTTTATCTTGTGACAGAAAGATTATTCAGCTTCGATAGCCTGAACCGGGCATCCGGCGACAGCTTCTTCGACGCTGGCTTCGTTTTCGGCAGTGACAGCACCAGTGGCTTCGGCCTTGCCTTCATCGTTGAAAGTGAAGACATCAGCGGCGATACCAGTGCAAGCACCACATCCGATGCATAAATCCTGAACAACTGTAACTTTCTTCATGGTATATCTCCTCCAATTACGTTTTTATTTTAGTTTGTTTGAAAGCTATATTCAAGTTAAGAGTGGTCGAATAGGTCCTAAAACGGTTAGCTTTAACTAACTATTAGACGAAAATAGACAGCTTTGACAGGATCTGACTGCCCTGATTTCTCAATCTGGTCGATTTTCTTCGGAAATCATTGAAATATGCTTGACATGGACCACCGACTGCGATATGATATTTCTCGCCTTTGAATTGGGTCTTTAGCTCAGCTGGTTAGAGCGTCCGCTTGATAAGCGGGAGGTCGGTGGTCCGAGCCCACTAAGACCCACCATAATGCAAAGTTGCCTTCTCACACCGAGGAGGCTTTTTTCTTGTCAAAAAAATGGGTTCTTATCAAAGCTTGACTTTCGATAGGAACCCATATTTTCGTTAGTAATTTACTGTATCGTAATCGATTTGGATATTCGAAGCAAAATAGTCTTTGGTGAAGTCGACAAGATAGTCGATGTCTTTCTTTCCCATGATTTCATAGCTGGAATGCATGGCAAGCTGCGCTAAGCCGATATCGACTGTGATGAGGGAGACTTCGCTGTTGCTGATGTTTCCTAATGTCGATCCTCCTCTTAAGTCAGAGCGGTTTGTGTATTCCTGATAGGGAATAGCGTTCTTCTTCATGATGGATTTGACGATAGCGGAAGAAAGAGCGTCGCTTGTATAGCTCTGATTGGCGTTGTATTTGATGACAATGCCGTTGTTCATCTCGACTTTTGTGGTCTTGTCCGTATATTCCATATGGTTCGGATGATCGGCGTGTGCGTTGTCGATAGAGAGCATGAATGAGGAAGCGATGGTCTTTTCAAAATCATCATCTTTGCCACCTAAAGAGAGGATGATTCTCTTCAATGTTTCCTTTAAGAAAGTGGAGTTGGCACCCTGTCTTGTCAGGCTGCCGACTTCTTCGTTGTCGAAGGAAGCATAGACTTTGATGGCTTTGCCTTTCTTGGAGCTTATGAAGCCTAACAGGGCTGAATAAGCAGCGGAGAGGTCATCCAAGCGACCGGAAGCGAGGAATTCTTTTTCTCTTCCGATGAGCCTTGCTTTTTCTCTGTTGTATAGGAACAAGTCATGGCTGAGAACTTCATAGCCTTCTAAGTCGAGCTGCTTAAGAAGATAATTATCAAAGGAAAAATCATTCTGATCGATTCCAAAAAGGGGAAGAGTATCTGTGGATGGATTGACTTTGTTCTCGCTGTTGACAGTTCTGTTCATATGGATGCAGACATTCGGTATTTCAAGAAGGTCTTCATCGATGGCTAAGAGTCTGGATTCGATTTTGCCGTCTTTTTCCACCAATACACGGCCAGCGATGGACAAGGGCTTATCAAGCCATGTGGAATAGATTCCGCCTCCATAAGGCTCAGTATTGAGAAGCATCAGATTTCCTCTGTGGATGATAGGATTCGGTTTGATTTTGAATGTCGGGGAATCGTTATGGGTTGCAGTGAGAAGGAAAGAGGAGGAAGAGAAGGAAAAGTCTTCCGGTATTTCAAAAGCGATGATGCTGGTATCATTTCTTTTGACATAGTATTTCTTTCCTTTTTCCAGTCTGAAGTTCTGGTTTTCTTTCAGGAGAGAAAATCCATTCTCTTTCAATTCGTTTTCAATGTTTTTTACAACATGGAAAGGAGAATAGGATTCATTCAGTAAAGCGATGATTTTATCTAAGTTATTCATATATGTACCTCAGTGATATTATATCGAATAATGTGGTGAAAAATCTTTTTTCTTTTGCTTCATGTTTCTATAATAATTGAAAGGACCGGTAATGGTATGAAAATGACAATGAAGGAAGAGCTGAACCAATATCATAGAGAAGCCAGTCAGGCAATATTGGATGAGGATTATGAATTGGCTGAAAAGAAATATCATCTTCTTTCTCATCTTTCATGTCTTCTCTACAATGAATCCGATAATATATATGATCGAAACGAATATCGATCTTTGGCAAATGAATATGCCAATAAGGAATCCTATGCAAGAAAGATGAAGAAGGATAAAATCGCTTTGCAAGGCGTAGAAAGCGATGTTTCCTTTTCAAGATTTGTCGGTGAAGATAAAGTCAAAGCCTATCTGAAAGAGGATGTTATCAATCCCTGGCTTGAAAATTCGCTCAAGGAAAGAAAGAAGAACGGATTATTGATTCATGGCCCCTATGGAGTTGGAAAGACAATTCTAGTCAAAGCTTTGGCCAATGAATTGGGTGCTTCTATCTACAGTCTTTCTCCATTGACTGACTTCAGCAATGACAATTATCCTGATGCTATCAATTCCGTATCGCGCGTTGTGAATGCAGCAGTTGAGAACAACAATTCCATCATCTTCTTAGAGGATCCTGTCTGCTATTTTCCTAAAGGAGAAGAAGAATCCATCTCTTCTGAAATCAGTGAACTTTTCTTAGACTATTTCAAGAAGGAGATGAGAAGGATCAAGAGAAAGAACAATAAAGTTCTCTTTATTGCAACGACCAATTGTCCGGATAAACTCGATGAAAGAATCATTCATGAAAGAGTGTTCGATGATGTTATTTCTCTTTCTCTCCCTGATAGTGAGACAAGGACTGCTCTTATCAAAATGAAACTTCCTGAATTGGATGAGAAGGCAGTCGATGAATTTGTTTCTCTGACAGAGGGGTATACATCCTGGCAGATCACGAAGTTCTGTTCAGAACTGAAAGAAAAGAAAACTTTATCAATACAAGACATCAAGAACCTGATCAATCATTCTGTCAAAGAATATGATGACGGTTATTTTGAAAATCTGGATGGATTTCTAAGAGAAACAAGGTAACAAGAAAAGGTGGCCGCTGGCCACCTTTTAAAGTCGTTTGTTTTACGATTAGTCAGCAAGGAGAAGGTGCTTGAAGAGAAGAACCCAGACCAAGTCGACATAGGCTAAGACAGAACCGAAGAATAAGAAGAGAACGAAACCTAAGATGTTGGTTGTAGTGGTCTTCTGAAGCATAGCGGTAAGACGGACATAGATTTCAACAATCCAGCCGACAAACGGAATGATAAGAAGAATGAACTGAACTAATCTAGGTAAAGAATTAAACCATTTCATAATAAAAGTACCCCCTTAAGAATGGAATGTAACTATTATAGTACCTATAAGTTAGATATGTTAAACGTTTTTTAAATATTTTATGCAAAATCTTCCGACTTTCTTCTTTTTTTCTTGAAACAGGGGAATGAGGTTGGTATACTATTTAGGCTCTCTGATTCGAGTGCTTAGCTCAGCGGGAGAGCGCTTCCTTCACACGGAAGAGGTCGCAGGTCCGATCCCTGTAGCACTCACCATGCGTAATTTGCCAACTTAGCTCATCCGGTAGAGCAACTGATTTGTAATCAGTAGGTGGCTGGTTCAAGTCCGGCAGTTGGCACCATCTTGTAAATATAGGTCTGATGTAACAATCAGGCCTTTTTCTTTTTGTTTTGGGCGTAAAGCAAAGGAATGCAACCAATTAAAAAACTATTGCAAGTGAGATTGAATCAATCAGGGTTTGTTAGTGGACTGACTGGAAATAAGTTTTTTGGGCCGCTCATGTAGATAAATCTATATGGGCTGTTTGAGTGTCATGTTTTCTCTGGCATATCTAAAAGAAAAATGAAAAGAGGATTGATAACTTTGTTATTGTCAAAGAATGTTTCTTAGGTAATTTTCGTGTTATGTCCCGAAAAGTGTGAAAAATGAAAATATTATGTCCGAAAAAGTGTAAAAAGGCATTGCTAAATTACACAAATCATAAGATAATATTGACAAGAGGGAGAAATATGGCGAGACTTGTCAATAATTCTGTGTAAATCTTTGTAATGCAAATGACTTCATCATTGTCATCAATCCGTATCGTCTT
>CAKUXT010000033.1 GCA_934700375.1 uncultured Bacilli bacterium
TACCCCTGATGCTTGTCCGACCATGTCTGCATCATTTTTATTGGTCAGATGTCAATTTATATAGTACAACAGTATGGGAAAATTTTATTTAATGAAACTTTTCTGATAAAGCATGCAAGTGGTTGTTTTACCACAGAATTTCGGTCCGGCTACTAATAAAGCTCCTATAGATTTCATTTTCTTTTCTAATTTCAGTTCAAGCAATCTCTTATAGTATTTTTTTCATAAACACCGGTTTCCTTATTATCATTAATCTAGCATAGATTTCAATCTAGCATAGATTTCATTAAGAGCAAAACAAAAATCCAAAGATTTTCAGTCTCTCACTACAAAGATTTTCAATTTAATTCCTTTCAGTTTTATATTTTATAATCCCACTTTTATTACATGTGAAACTATGAAAATCGCGACCAAAATCACACAATTATTAATATTTAACGTCTATTAATCACACTTTTATATGAAATAGTGAGAAAACATCTACAATAAAGGTAGACCACAGTCTGAACATTAGTTATATCATAGCAAGTTAAAAAGCTTTGGTTTGCAAAAAAACATAGAATCTATTTCTCTTTTCCTAAATCATAAGAGTGCAAGAACTTAAAAAATTTAGTCAGGAATTGTTCTTGCTATGACTTCTCTTCTTCTCATTGCCAACTATGATATTGGAAAGCTCATCAGCAAAAGAGATACACTCACTAATTTTGTAGAAGAAGATCCTGTCAAAGACTCTTCTGATAAGACACCTCAGTTGCCTCATGAATTATAGAGATTTTTATATAAGAATGAGCATCTGTTGGATTATGGTATAAAAGCTTTTACCTTACTGCTTTTTCAGCAATTTAGCTTTAGTCTTATATCTTATTTAACATATTTTGAATGATTTAGCAAAAAAGCACGGAGTAAATTACCGAAAAAACACGGAGTAAAACACTAAAAAAACACGGAGTTTATATAGTAATCAAAGATAAATCATGTTACAATACATGCGGTGAACAGTATGGAAAACAATAGATATTTAAAACGAATCGCAGATGATTTATTAGATTTAAAGCTTCGCGCTTTTGGTGCCACAAACATTGTCGGTCCTAAATGGTGCGGAAAAACAATGACGGCTTTACAAAAAGCAAAATCTAAAATCATGTTTCAGAAAGACTACAACAAAAACGAGTTGATTTATACTGCAAAAATCAACCCTCAGATATTATTGGAAGGTGAACAGCCTAGATTGATTGACGAATGGCAAGACGCTCCCAACATCTGGGATGCTGTTCGTTCTTATTGTGATGAATATCATGGACAAGGCCACTTTATTTTGACCGGTTCAACTTCAAAAGATGTAGAGACAGCCCATACAGGAACAGGAAGAATCTCCACGTTGAAAATGTATCCGATGAGTCTATACGAATCTCTTGAATCCAATGGTTCCGTTTCTTTGAAGAAACTTTTTTCAGGTGAAGAGACGTTAGAACATATGTGCGTTTCCAATCTTGATTTAAAGGACATCGTTTTTGCAGCTTGTCGCGGTGGATGGCCGGAAAGCGTTCTGATTGATGATAAAGAAGCACAATTAGAAATCCCCAAAGACTATTTCTATCAGATTTATTCTCGCGATATGTTCTCGATTGATTCCGTAAAAAGAAATCCGGAAACCATGAAAGCAATTCTGAGAAGTTACGCAAGAAACATTTCAACTTTAGCCAAAAACACAAACATTCTAAGCGATGTGAATGCTTCTGAGGAAATCAGCGATAAACCTCTTAATGATTATATTCAGGTTTTAGAAAAGCTCTTTATCGTAGAAGACATTCATGGTTGGTGCCCATCCATCCGTTCCAAGTCCGCAATGAGAAGCGGTCGAAAAAGAGAATTTGTCGATCCATCTATCGCTGTGGCAGCTTTAGGCGGAACACCAGAATACTATATGAGAGACCTAAAAACATTCGGATTCATCTTTGAAAACCTTTGCATCCGAGATTTAAGAGTCTATTCAAGTGCATTGAGAGGAGAAATCTCCTATTATCGTGATAATAATGGTCTTGAGGCTGACTGTGTCCTGCATCTAGGCGATGGCCGTTACGCAATCATTGAATTCAAATTAGGTGACTTCGAAATTGATGATGGCGCAAAGCACCTTAATAAATTAGAAGAGCTGATTGAATCCAATAACTTAAGAAAACCAGATCTTAAAATTGTAATAACAGGAACTAAATTCGGATACAAAAGAGAAGACGGCGTATTTGTCATCCCTATCGGGTGCCTGAAAGACTGATATACAAAACGAAATATTCGTCTGATGAAATACTACAAAGAACATTACCAGGAATACATCGAATCCACTATCTCTAACGACATGAAAGACAACTATCAGATAGTCGAGAAATATCTCCATAAAGGAGACCGTATTTTAGATGTCGGATTCGGTTCAGCAAGAGACATGCTTTACTTCCAGGATCAAGGATACCAGGTCTATGGCATCGATATTGAAGATGGATTCATCTCTCATGCCAAGTCTCTTCACCTGAATGTTGAAAAACAGGATATCAGAACCTATGAGTCAGATAAAACATATCATCTGATCTACTGTTCTGCTTCTCTTCTCCATCTGAAAAGAGAAGAGATCATTCCAACCATTCAAAGACTGATGACACACTTAGAAAAGGATGGAATCCTCTTCTTATCGATGAAGTATTCAGAAAAAGAAGACGGCTATGATGAAAAAGGAAGATACTTCACCTATTTCCATCAGAGAGATATCTCTGCCCTACCTTTCAGATGCATTGAAGAGACAATAACAGAAGACAAAAACAGAGAGAATTTAAAATGGATCAATCTCGTTTTGAAAAACGAGACTGATCCACAATAGATGCGATAATCTTTTAGCCTAAGTTAGGGACCGGAAGATTCTTCAAGAGAATCTCTTTGTTCTTTTCGTTTTCCGTTTTCTTTCCGATTCTGATATTGGAAAGAACAACGACAAACGGAGCAAGCATAGAACTAGTGACGATCAATACGACAGGAGCGCCGCTTCCGCAGCATAAGACACAAAGGATCAAGACAGCACTGGCGAATATGAGAGAATCAGCAGTTCCAAGGATAGCCTGGGTAAAGGTGAACTTTTCATCCTCCTTCGGTGTGACTAAGAAAGTTGCTTTCTTGCCAAAGAGTCCTAAGAAAACAGTTCTAATCATCATCGGAGCCAAAGATGCATAGGTGACAATATTGAGTAAGAAGTAAGGGATGATGAGGAAGATGTTGTGTCTGTCTTTCTTGTAGACAAACAAGTCAGGAATCAAAGGAGAACATAAGAATAAGATCATCAGGCAATAGATGAAGATGGAATAATGAATGATCGGATAGCCTAAGAAACCAAGAAGGATCGTAAACACAACAAGCATGAAGGAAAGGACAGGAACAATAGGAAGAGAATAATGAGAGAGCATCAGATCAAGCTTTTCAAACCATAACATCTTGCAGTCCTTGATTTCATGATTGTACTTTCTCATGTATTCAAGGTTGCCCTGTGTCCACTTGCACTGTCTCTTCTTCAGACTGAGATAGTTGACAGGGAACTCTTCATAGCACTCAATATCAGGAGCATAGATGATATCGAAACCATTGTTTCTGATATCGACAGCAAAAGAAATATCCTCAGCGACGACAAGCGGGAAACCGCCTGTCTTCATATAGCATTCTCTGGAGATGGTCATACCATGTCCGATCAGCGCGTTGGAACCATAGAAGTTTTTGACGACCTGAGTGGAAGAACCATTGCTTCCGACAGAGAGACCTAACAGACGCTGGAAGACATTGTGTCCCTTCTGAGCCTTATGTCTTGCCTGAACAGCACCGCAGTTCTTATCATAGCTGAAATACTTCAGCACCTTGTTGATATAGTCATGCGGAATGATCTCATCACTGTCAAGAACGACGAAGTAATCATAATCTGTTCTTCCCTTGAGATAATTGTTAAGGTTTCCGGCCTTGAAACCGGTCTTGTTCTTTCTTCTGACGATTTTGACACCATTTTCGATAGCAAAGCGATCGATTCTAGAAAGATAATACTTGTCATCGCTGTCATCAAGGATGACAGTATCGACATTCTTATAATCCTGATTCATGCACTCTTTCAATGCTTCCGCATTGAAATCGTTTCTTGTGCAATAAAGAAGAACGAACTTCGGATTGTAGTTCTTATCGACTTCAGTGTTCTTGATGACATCATATCTCTTCATCATCTTCTTTCCATTGATTGCAAAGGAACAGGAGAAGATAAGATCCTTGATGCTACCAAACCACAAGAAGCCAAGAACAAGGGTGTTAAGGACTAAGAATACATAGGCTGCAATCCTGGCTCCGACATTTTCAATGTTGACCTTAGGGAAGATGAAATACAAGGATGAGAGAAGGATTGCAAAACAGACTCCCCAGATGACTAGTATCAGAATATATAGTGTTGATTTCTTTTTCATAGTTTATGCCTCTTTCTATACAGATGGATGATTTCCATAACAAAGAAACAAAAAAACTATCAAAAAATATCAACGAATTTTTTGCGGTTTTCAGTGTTTTGTAAAATTTATCGACTTTTTCCGACTTTTTTTGAAAAAGTGTTCTGTTCTTTGAAAATAAAAGCGGTTACTTTACAAAGTATATGTTTTGACTAAAAACAATTAGATTTCTTACTAAAGGCTAGTGCTTTTTATGATAACGCCATTTAATCTGGCAATTGTATTCACACTATAATTCTCCCATCCTCTTAATATATGTATGCATCCATGCAGGAGCATAAAAAATTTCTTTGCAAAGTTTTTCTTTTTCCTCGTCACTTAAAAAGGCTGAGAGCTTCATTAAATCTTGTTCAGTTATTATTTTTCCGTTTCCGATAGTCTTCATTGCTTGAATGACCAGGCTCGTTTTTCTTGAAAAAGCAAAATTTTTCCTAGAGGAGCTCTTAAATTCAATAGTCCTCATTCCAATCTGATAAGTTCTGTAAGGACCAGAACTCAAATAAACGGCCTTCATTGGAATTTGATTATCCATTCCAAGTTTATAAAGAGCAAAAGATCCAGTTTCTCTGATTTGCCAATTGTTATTACGGCTTAGCGCTTCAGCTATAGCTTCCATTTCAGGAGGATATTCAATATGAAAAGTTTCATTGATCAAAGGATAATAATAAATACCTTGCGTCACTCTTCTGACGTATCCTTTGATTGTAAGTCGTTCAACTGCTTTTGCAACATTCTTATAGGTTCCAAAGTCAGACAGGTCTTTAAAACAAAAAGCCCTAGTTTTTCCTTTTTTCAAAAATTGCAGAATATCATTTTCAATAGACATATAGCTCGCACCCTTGTCGCAATTATTATATACTTTTTGCGACAAATCTCAACGCCAAGCAACACTAAAACCAATCATAATTTCCTATTTAATCAATCTAACTAAAGCAAAAACAACCTAAATAATATTGATAATAACAGTGGTCAGTCAGGATTTTTCCTTCATTTGGACGCGTTTTACTCCTTCATTTGAACATGCCGTTCCCTATATTGTTCTAATAGCGAACTAAATAAGAAACAAAAGTCTAAAAATCCGAGTATAATAAATTTGCAGGTGAAAACGATGGAAAACAACAATAACAAAAAGACAGCATCCGCTTATATCAAAGACAATCTCTTTTCTGCTTTATTGGAACTGATGAAAGAAAAGAACTTTTCTGATATCAGAATACAGGACATTGCCAAAAGAGCAGGTGTCTCGCGTGTTTCCTATTACAGAAATTTCACAAGCAAAGAAGATGTTCTTGAATCCTATATGAATGAGGAAACAGGAAAATTTCATCAGGCACATAGCGGAGAAGATGAAAGAGAATTTCTCATTCATCTTTTAGAACATCTCAAACAGTTCAAAGACAAATTCGAGCTCTTATACAAAAACAATCTCTCCCATCTATTCCTCAATCACATCTATCAATGGTGTGGTCCTAAAGAAGGAACAGATGACCATGAAGCCTATTTGAAAGCAGCCAAAGCATTTGCAATATACGGCTTCATCGACGAATGGGTAAAACGCGGAATGAAAGGCAAGACAGAAGAGGTCGCAGATGAGATTATCAAGGCTCTCCATTCCACATCCTATACTATCGGAAAAGACTGAGACAATTTTAGACACTATTTTTTATCATTTTTTCAGCTTTGTAAAAAAATACATCATTTTTTAAGCTTTTTAAAAAAATATCAAAGAAACAAAAACTATTTTTTGTTTCTTTTTTATTGTTTCTCTTGAAAAATATTGAACAAACATATATAGTTATCTAAGTTTTCAAAAAAGGAGGTTAACCATGACAACTAGAAAAGAATACAAAAACTCTATCCGCTCCAAAGAGAAAATCCAAGACGCCGTCTTTGATCTTTTAAAAGAAAACAAGGGCATGAAGAATATCACCATCAGCGCCATCGTCGATAAAGCAAACGTGAACAGAGGAACCTTCTATAATCACTATAAATCAGTCGATGAAGTCATCGAAGACGTCGAAGCAAAACTCATCCGTTCCTTCGATGAAGCCTTATGCAAAAACAAGGATCTCGAATTCGAAGAAAAGTGTGAGTTCTTCTTCACCAAGCTCACACAGTTCTTAAAGGATAATGATCAAGGATTTAGATACATCGTCAAATACATTCCGATCCATATCTATGATGACTTCCACAACAAGCTTCTTGAATCCTATCGCAACTTCCTTGTCGAAGAGCTCTCACATAAAGCGACAGGCGAAAAACAGAAGACCATCCTTCTTACCTCTGAGCTCATCTCCAATGGTGTTGCTGCTACATACCTCAATTATCTCAAGGGCGAATTCAGTGGAACCTTGGATGATATCTCTGCTACCGCGATGGAAATCGTCAGAAAACTGATTGCAATCGACTTCTGAAAATAGTGGGTTATGACTCGTCATAACCCATTTTTCATTTCATCATTTCAATTAGTTTTTCTTTCATCTTCGGTGAGATCATCATAAGATATCCGGCCTTTGTCGGATGGATATCATCCACCATATAAAGGCTTCTGTTCTGACTGAGTCTCTCATTGAATTCTTTATCTGAATAAAGGTCAAGGACAACAATATTTCTCTTCTTTTCTATTTCATGAAGAAGAGAAACCATCGTTCTATATCTATCATTTCCATAATACGGATTGGTATAGAAAAGAATCGGGCAGTGATAGTTTTTCTCAATATATGAGATGATTGTATTGATGTCTCCACATACTGTTTTATCATCAATAGAGGAAGGTTCTCCGAATTCTTTTCCTTTAGAAGCATCATTGGTCGATAACTGAACAACAAAGCAATCATATCTTTCGTTCTTATCCAAATTATAGAGTCTATTGACATAAGAATCTTTCTTGTCATTGACCAAAGTTGTTCCATTGACTGCTTCTTTTGTATAAGTAAACCCGTTCTCTTTTGCTAAGAACTCAGCAAACGATACATCCAAAGAACCAAAGCCTTTCGTAACAGAGGAACCTAAAAAACAAATGTGTTTTTCTTTCAGAACTGAATTGTCATCAACTCTTACTTTATCAACATCATACTTGGAAGAATTCCCTTCCTTGAATAAAAATAACGGATTCATTTTTTCCTCCTATTTACGATGTTCTTCTTTGAACTGAGAAGGTGTCATAGAAGTCACCTTCTTGAACATATTGCTGAAATGAGACTGTGAAGAATAACCTAAGCAATAAGCGATCGATGCAAAAGAAGAACCAGATAAAAGAAGTTCCTTGCTCTTCTCGATCTTCACCTCATTGATATAGTCATTGATAGAACAAGTCATCTCTTTTCTGAATCTTCTGAACAATGTGCTTTTCGGAATACCTAATTCCTCCACAATATCCTCAATCGCGATGCTCTCATCAAGATGAGAGAGAACATATCTCTTGATCTGATACGCAAGCGGAGTCAGCTCTTTGATCTCCTTCACTCGCTTTGCATAGTCTTTCACCATCTTGTAGTTCAAAGCAGCGATTTCTTTATCGCTTTGCAAAGCATCTACCTTCTGAATATAGAAATCAGAAAGCGATAAAGCATCATCAACATTCATCCCTTCTTCGATCGCAGCTCTGGAGATCAAAGTAGCTGTGACAATAAACGTATTCTTGATCTGACGAAGCGCATCAAAAGAAAGCTTTCCGCTTGTAAAATAAGGCATAGCATCGATGAAGGCATCAATAGTATCGACATCTCCTTTTCTGACGATAGAAAGAACTTCCTTTTCAATCTGATAGGAATTATGGGAAGTCTTTTCCTGCTTTTCTCTTTTATCTTCTTTGATAGCCTTCTTGGCCTCTTCTATAAACAAAGCACGCCAGTTTGCTTTCTCCTCTGTCAGGAAGTAAGAGACAAGAGCCAACATCTCCAGTACAGTCTGATAAGAGATAGAAGAGAGAAGGCTCATCGAGTCGATAAAGGCATCGATATCTTTGACAGACAAAGACAGTTTCAAAGCACAGAGCTTAAGAAACTGTCTGTTATTGTCATTGGAAATAGGACCTGCGACAATCTTCCTTTCCGCATCGATATTCAAATAGCAGTAATAGAAAGAATAGTCATTCATGATGTAACCGATTTTATCTTTTTTCGACAAAATCAAAGTCTCATCGATCACAATCGGATCGATAGGTAACTCGACAAGTGAATAATAATAGGCTTTTTTGTCATTTTCATACAATCTAGCTGGAATACCTAACAATTCCGATATTGATTTGATGACAAATTTAATATCATAGTTCATGAGATGATTATATACGCATTGGGATTATCATGCAATATCATTGAAAGAAAGCGCTTTATAATAATATCATTGGAGGTTATATATGGATATTGAAAAAACTATTGAACAGATGACTTTAGAAGAAAAGGCAAGTCTGCTCTCCGGCTATAAGAATATGGCGACGTATCCTATCGAGAGATTATCCCTTCCTTCCCTCACGCTCTCGGATGGACCTAATGGTCTAAGAATCGAAAAGAAAGACGGAAACTCCATGAATGGCATCTCAAACACAGAGCCATCCACCTGCTTCCCGTCCGGTGTCAACTTAGCATCCAGCTTTGACAAAGACCTGATTCACAGAATCGGCAACGCTATTGCTGAAGAATGCGTTCACTATGATGTCAACATCGTCTTAGGACCTGCCATCAACATTAAGAGAAACCCGTTGGGCGGAAGAAACTTCGAATATTATTCCGAAGATCCCTTCCTCTCTGGAAAGATTGCAGAAAGCTATGTCGATGGCGTTCAGGAAAACGGAAAGGTCGGATGCTGCTTGAAGCACTTCGCCTGCAACAACAACGAGAAGTATCGTTTTGTCGGCGATTCCATCGTCGACCAAAGAGCGCTTCACGAAATCTACCTCAAGCCTTTTGAAATGACAGTGAGACACTCTCATCCCTTCGCCATCATGTCTGCCTATAACGAAGTCAACGGCATTCACTGCTCCGAAAACAGCTATCTTCAGAATGAACTCTTAAGAGACACTTGGGGATTTGATGGCATCACCATGACAGACTGGGGCGGAATCATTTCAAGAGACCAGGGTTTGATCGGCGGAACAGACTTAGAGATGCCAGGCCAGGTCAGACACTCCATTTCCCTTCTTATGAATAAAGTCAACAACAAAGAGATGGATGTCTCCTTATTGGATCAGTCGGTCAGAAGAATCCTGAAGACGATTGAAAAGACAAGAATCGAAGAAAGAAAAGAAGCTGACTTCAAGAAAGACTACGCTCTTGCAGTCGAAGCTGTCGAAAACAGCGCTGTCCTTCTGAAAAACGATAACGATATTCTTCCTTTGAAGAAAGAAGAGAAATATATCGTCATCGGTGACTTCTTCGACAAGATCCGTTATCAGGGATCCGGTTCTGCACTCTTAAATCCTTATTATCTGTATTCTCATCACGAGATCTTCGATAAGAACAAAGTCAACTATGAGTTCTATCAGGGATTCAAGGAAGAAGAGACAGAAGTCAACGAAGAGCTTGAAAAGAAGACACTTGCTTCTATCAAGGACAAGAACGAGACCATTCTCTTCTTCGGCGGATTGAATGACTATGTCGAATCGGAAGGATTCGACAGAGACAACATCAAGATGCCCGCAAACCAGATCTCCTTATTGAAGAAACTGGTAAAGATGAACAAAAAAGTTGTCCTCATCCTTCATAACGGCAGCGTCATCGGAGAAGATGTCCTTGATTCTGTCACTGCTATCCTCGATCTCCTTCTTCCTGGAGAAGGCGGAGCAGAAGGTGCTTATAACCTTCTCTTCGGAAACTGCTCTCCGTGTGGAAAACTTGCAGAGACATGGATCAAGAACTATGAAGATGTTCCTTTCGGAAATGAGTTCACATCCGGCATCAATGAAATCTTTAAAGAATCTATCTTCGTCGGATATCGTTACTATTTAGATAAACCTGAAGCAATCCGTTATCCTTTCGGATACGGATTATCCTATAGCAAATTCGAATATTCTTCCTTGAAGATCGAAGAAAAAGAAGATGAAATCCTTCTTTCCTTCCAATTGAAGAATATCGGAGAAAGAGATGCTAAGGAAGTCGCTGAAGTCTATGTATCTCATAACTCCTCCCTCTTCCATCCCAGGAAGGAATTAAAGGGATTCGAAAAGGTGTTCTTAAAAGCAGGAGAGAGCAAGGGAGTAGAGATTTCCATCAGCAAGAAAGACTTGGAAATCTATGATGTCAACAAAAAGAAGTTCAAATTGGAAAAAGGAGATTACACCTTCGAAATCTCTTCTTCCATCCTTGATAAGAGATTAGAAGGCTCTCTCTTCTTAGAAGGAGAGACACTTACAAATTCCTATTCGGAAGAAGTATCAAAACACTATACAGACTTAACCACCTTGACTAGCATCACCAACAGTGAGTTTGAAGAAGTATTAGGATACAAGATTCCTGAGATCAAGAAAGAGAAGAAGATCACCTTCGAGACACCGATCAAAGACTTCGACAAGGGATTTGGAAAACTCTTCAAGAACGCAACGATCAGTGTCGGTAAGTCTTCCTTCAAGAAGGCATGCAAGATCAAAGATCCGTTACTAAGAGAAAGAAAGAAGAAATCAGCTCTGTTCATCGTCAAGATGATACCGAACAACTGTATCAGAAGCTTATGCTACTCTTCCTCCGGCGCCTTGAAATACAACATCGCCCAAGGACTGCTTCTCATGTGCAACGGTCACTTCTTCAAAGGCTTGATTCAAATGTGTAAAAAGGACAAATAATCATGTTAAAAATGTTAGAAAAGAGAGCATTCAACTCTCAGATTAAGTCGAAAAATGTCACAGGCAAGGAGAAGTGGTTAGGGTATCTCCTCGGCCCTTGCGGCGCCCTTCTTCTCAACGCTGTCTTAGGCACCTACTTGAACATCTACTACACCGACGTCTTAAAGCTGAAAGGAATCTGGGGCGGTCTCTTCTTAGCCCTATTTCCCATCATTTCCAAGATCATCGATGCCATCACCAATGTCTTAATGGGTATGATCATCGATAGAACCAAGAACAAGCAAGGTAAAGCAAGACCGTGGTTATTCATCTCTGCCCCCCTTCTTACAATCACCGGTATCCTCTTATTTGTCGTTCCTACCTTCAGCGATCCGAAGACCAACGAAATCGTTCAGGTCATCTGGGTCATGGTTTCCTATAACCTCTTCTACTCCTTCGCTTACACCATCTACAACATGTCTCATGGCTTGATGGTTCCTCTCTCCACTAGAAATTCCATGCAGAGAGGCAGCTTATCTGTCTTCAACCAGATTGCAACCATCATGATGTCCGGTATCCTTGTCGCCCTTGTCTTCCCGATGCTCATCATGCCTGCTATCGGTGTCGACAAGCAGCTCTGGATCATCATCATGTCCGCCTTCTCCGTCCTCGCTCTCCCCTGCGTCCTTTTGGAATACTACTTCACCAAAGAAAGAATCACAGAAGAAAAGATCGGAACAGAGGAAAAGAAGATTCCTTTCCGCCTTCAGTTAAAGGCAATCTGCACCGATAAATATGTCGTCATCTTATTAGTCTACTTCCTCATCAGCACAATCGGTTCTGTCATGAAAAACACCGGTCTTGTCTATTACTGCAACTATGTTTTAGGTACCTATAACGATGGTATCACCCAGACTCTTGTCTCCGTCTTAGGCGGCATCCCGATGGGTATCGGTATCTTCTTAGTCTGGCCGTTAGCCAAGAAGTTCGGAAAGAGAAATGTAACCATGATCGGCTTCCTCATCATGGCCTTAGGCTCTTTCATCTGCTACGTCGCACCTACAAACCTTTATATCGTCTTAGTCGGTCAGTTCATCAAGAATGTCGGCGGTCTCCCCTGCGCTTATGTCTTCATGGCACTCTTTGCCGATGCTCTTGACCATCTGGAATGGAAGACTGGATTCAGAAGCGATGGCTTAGCCATGTCTATCTACTCCATCATCACCGTTGCCATGGTCGGTATCTGCACTGGTATCTTCAACCTCTGCTTATCCAAGTTCGGTTACATCGAACCTGTCACCTACTCCGAATATCAGGCTGGCCTTGCCGCTGGCAATTTCAGAGGACTTACGACACAGCTCACTGATTTTTCCAAGTTCACACCTACCTCCTCTGTCGCCTTCGTTCAGAACAACAGCATCAACAGCTTCTTCACCTTCTCCTTCGTCGGACTTGAAATCTTCACCTCTATCGCCGCTGCTATCCTCCTCTTCTTTGTCAACGTCGAAAAGACAATCGGCCTTAAGCAGTTGGCTTTAGTCGAAAGAGAAAAGCTCGCTTATAAGAAGATGGGCAAAGAATGGCTCCCTGCTGCAACAAGAAACGAAATCCAGATTGCAAAAGATCAGGAAGAAGCAGAACTTGCCATGTTCGAAGAACTAAGAAACAAGTGCACCTCTAAGGGCCTTGATTACAATGAAGAAGAAAAGAAGCTGAAAGAGACTATCTCTTTAAAGAAAGCAAAAGAAGAAGAGAAGAAAAAGCAGGCTGAAGCAAAGCAGGCTGAAAAAGAAAAGAAATTAGAAGAAAAGAAGGCTCAGAAAGAAGCCAAGATCGCTCCTGAAAAGAAAGAGAAGATGGCTCTTAAAGCCAAAAAGAAGGAAGAAAAGCTTCAGGCGTTCTGGGAAAAAGAGCAAAAAGACAATGAGAAGACCTATCTTTCCTTCACACAGGAATTAGAGAAATATGAAAGCAACAGAGCTTAAATGCGAATATCTTAAAAATCCGTTAGGCATCGACATCATCAATCCAAGACTCTCTTGGATTGATGAAGGTGTCAAAACACAGTCAAAAGCCGAAGTCTTGTACCGCATCAATAACGGAGAAGAAAAGACAATCACCGTCCCTTCTTCTGATATGAGCGTCAAGTTCAACGACAGACTCCGATCAAGAGACTTCGTTACCTGGAAAGTCAGAATCTATGATGAAAACGGCAATGCAGGCGAACTTTCTGAAGAAGCCCACTTCTCCTTGGGCCTTCTTGAGAAAGAGGACTGGAAAGCTAAATGGATCAAAGGCGACTACAAAGTCTCCAAGAAGAAAAGATATCCTGTCGATGTCTTCTACAAAGAATTCAATGTCGATACGATAAAGTCCGCATTCCTTTACGTCTCCGCCTTAGGACTTTATGAAGTCTATATCCCAAACTTTTCATGGTTTATACTACCATGTAGATGAAAATGCCGTTTCCTGCTTCGGAGGCGGCTTTTTTGAT
>CAKUXT010000034.1 GCA_934700375.1 uncultured Bacilli bacterium
CTTATCAGGGAATCGGAATCAATCCAACATATCTTCCAGCTTACCTGATAAACAAAAACAGAGGAGATTTGCTCTTCTCTATGCTTTTAGAGAATCCACAATACTTTAATGAGCCACTTGAAAAGGGTACTTTTTCCGCTATTGAACTAATAAGATATCTTGCACTCCATGGTTATTCCTCTCGCGTTGCCGAACTTGCGAAGTCACTCATCGCTTATACATCATCTACAAAAGACTATTTTGCCCTTCGCGTTTTCCTCTCTGATGATGATTTGTTGGAAAGCTGCAAAAAGAAGGCACAATTCTTTTATGACATCAATGACTTTAGTCTCCCGCTCACGTTTGAATCAGATGACCTCGCTACGAAAATCAAAAAAGAAGCGCTTCAGATGACAACCACCTATTATTATCGTTCTAAAACTACGCTGATCAAATATGCTTATGGATACGAGAAATACGGAGAATTCGATTCCTATTACGCAAAGGAAGCCAGATCAGACATTCGTTACGATATGAGTATCGGAAGAGATAGTTCTGGATTCGCTGATTTAGCTTTGGCGTTAATCAATGCAGGAGACAAAAATATATTAAGAACAATCTTCACTCCTGAGGCCGAAGATACTTACACTGGTGATCCGATATATGCGTTGCTTAGAGCAGATTGCAATCTAAAGCTTGGCAAAAAGGTTTCAGATATGCATGTTTATCCGGAGGGCAAGTAAATGTTTTTGAATAAAATACCAGCAACGGGAGTTCAATATTGCAAAGCATGCACCTTAAACTATGCCAAGCAGACTTACGATTATCTTTGTGAAAACAAATATAATCTCTTTTATTTCTACAATGTCAGCTCAAAAACAATGAGCTATGTCGCCATCTGCAAGAACATCAAAGAATGTTATCTCCGTTTGGCAGAGCCTTACCTTGCCTTCTCGATTTCTTTTGAAGGAAAACTGAATCTGCTCAATTATAATATATCATGTCCGCTTGTTGCCTATTTGATAGACAGAGAAAATGACCTGACAGAAGAAGAGAAAAAGAAACTGTATAATGAAGTATATTCCATCAATGAACTTGTTGATGGTTTATCCAGTGAAGAAGCCGCAAAGAAGATTGAAGACAGAAAAGCATTTTTGGATTTTCTCAATAAAATAGATAAGATAAAAGAGGTCAAGGATGAACCTGCTCACACTGATAAACTAGGCGTTTCCTTATCTTTCAAAATGGATGGGGAAAAGATATCAAATCATCTAAACTTCTCCATTATGGTTCTCGACAATAAGAAAAATTACGAAATCAAAGATCTCTATAAATTCCTCACCGGTTTCAAGCAAAGAGAAGAGTATTCCTTAGCAACAAAGAGGAAGATCATTCTCGAACCGATGAGCTTTATCTCTCCTTATGACCGTGTTCTTCCCTTATTGTCAAGTGCAGTGACATTCTATAAAAAAGCAAAAACAGCCGAACATTATATCAATTACGAAAAAGTGCTTCCTATTTTGGATGTCCTTCATGATGAAGTATTCGATCTGAACGGAAAAAGAACAAAGATCAAAGAAGAAGATCCTGCTTCTTTCTATTTGGATGAAAAAGGAGTTCCGCATTTCACTCCTATGAAAGTCAACGATGGAAACACCAAAACACTGATTGGAAGAAACGGAATCTATGTGTTTGACAAGAAAGAATATTCCATTTCTTACTATGCTTTCCCGAACAATGACATGAAAGAATCCTATCTTTATTTTGATCAGGTCGGATTAAAGGACTTCAATTATATTCAGGACTTATTCACCGAAAAACTTCTTCCGAAACTCTCCGCCTCTCTGAAGGCAAAGAAAACAACAAAGAAAGAGGAAAAGAAACCCTTTGAAATCGCCCTTTATCTCTCTATCGATGAAGAAAAAGGACTTCGTTTCAAAACCATCTATCTCGAAAACGGAGAAGAGGTCAAAGAGGTTGAATCTGTCTTAGGCCAGTCCATGAAGACCGCGTATCTTTCTGTTCTCTCCTCTTTAGGCGGACTTGAAAACGGAACGCTGAAAAAAGACGAGGATATTGTCTCCTTCTTAGGAAAAGACCTGAGCTCCTTGCTCAATCTCGTCACCTTCTACTGCGATGAAAGACTTAAGCCTAACAAGCTTATCAGATCCGTATCTTCCTTCCATGTCGATATGAAGAAAAATGGAGATTACCTCTCCCTTACTTTAGATAGCAATGATTATTCCAAAGAAGAATTGGAAGGCATTTTAAGAGCCTATCATCAAAAGAAGAAATACTATCTCTTGAAAGATAATTTCCTCTTCTTGCAAGGCGAAGAATTAAAAGAAGCCGCTGATATTTTCAAAGATGACAGACTGGAAACAGACAACGTCCCTCTTTATAAGCTTTTCTCATTGAACAATATCGGCATTACAATAGACGAAGATGATAACTGCAAAAAAGTCTTGTCTCGGATCAAAGAGTTCAAAAAGCATCCGCTTACGATCGGAAATGATATCAAAGCTGACTTAAGGCCATATCAGGTCGATGGTGTCAAATACCTCCTTTCCCTTCACGATTACTCTTTCGGTGGCATCCTCGCCGATGAAATGGGATTAGGAAAGACACTTGAAACCATCACTTATATCAACGAGTTGAAAGAAGAGATGCCCGTATTGATCATCACGCCAAAAGCGGTCTTGTACAACTGGGAAAACGAAATCCATAAGTTCTCTTCTCTTACTGCTGTCGTGATTGATACGGTGAAAGAGGAAAGAGAAAAGATTATCAAACATATCAGCAAAAAGAAAAAAGTCCTCTACCTCATCTCATACGATACCTTCAGAAGAGATGAAGACCTCTTCTCCGGCATTGAGTTTTCCACTATTGTTCTTGATGAAGCTCAGTCGATCAAAAATGCATTCTCAAAGAGACATCAGGCTCTTCTCTCTTTAAAAGCCAAGAACAGAATTGCACTGACAGGTACGCCTTTAGAGAACTCGCCGTTTGATCTCTGGTCTATCTTCGACTTCCTGATGCCTGGATATTTAGGAAGTGAAAAAGACTTCACTGCACTCATCCAGAAAGAAGATTCAAATAAGAAACTCTCTGTCTTACTAAAGCCCTTCATGCTTAGAAGAAGAAAACAGGACGTCTTGAAAGACCTGCCTAGCAAGACTGAGAACAACATTCTCATCTCCATGAGCGAGAGCGAAAGAATGATGTATCTTGCCTACTTGGACAAAGCAAGAGCAATGCAGGGGGAAAACAAGATTTCAATCCTCTCCAGCCTGACGCGTCTAAGACAGCTTTGTGTCGATCCTGCTTCGTTCTTAGAGAACTTTGACCGTTCAACAAAGCTTCTTTACACAAGGGAACTTCTGAAAGAAACAATTTCAAGTGGTCATAAAGCGATTGTCTTCTCCTCCTTCAAGACTGCATTGCTGGATTTAGAAACCTTGATGAATGAAGAAGACATCTCTGTCGGTGTCATCACCGGTGATACATCCGGAAAAGACAGAATTGATCTTGCCACTGACTTCAACACAAAAGACGATATCAAAGTACTGCTTGTCTCTTTGAAGGCAGGCGGTGTCGGATTGAATCTTGTCGGCGCAGACACAGTCATCCACCTCGATCCCTGGTGGAACCCACAGGTTGAGAATCAGGCCAGCGACCGTGTCCACAGAATCGGTCAGACACATGCAGTCACCATTCTCCGTCTTATCATGAAGGACACTATTGAAGAGAAGGTTCTCAATCTTCAGAACATCAAGAAAGATATGTATAACGAAATCGTTGAAGGAAATGGCGGTGCCTCCTCCTTGAGCGATGACGATATCAAGTATCTCTTATCCTAAAACAGATTATTCAGAAAGACACGGCGCAAAGCCGTGTTTTTCGTTGCACCAAAAAGGGTTACCCCCTAATGGAGATAACCCTGAACGATTTTCGTTTATCCTAAGACGTATGCGTAAGAAGCGGCTGTACCGGCAACAGTCATCATCGTGAATAACATTGCGTTGATCAAAGAGCCTAAGTAGACATTTCCGGTTTCTTCGTAAAGCTTTCTGGAGATGATGGTAGCGAAGATAAGAATAGGAACGATGGGGAATAAGACGATGTAGCCTAAGGCCATATTGCTCTGCCATAAGACGCCAGTGGACTTGAAGGTTCCATACTGGATGATCATGACTAAGCTGATACCGAAGACGGTGAAGAAGGCGTTGATTGCAATGCTTGCCCAAGAAGGAAGAGTCTTTGTTCTGTAAGTCTGGTTTGCAATACCGTTGCAGAGGTAGAAGAGGAAGAAGAACAGACCATAACGGATAGCGGTAGGAAGCATTTCAGGAACATTGAAGACCTTGATGGTAAGTGTCCAGAGACGGAAGTCGACCTTGAAGGCTGCCCAGTTGACAAAGACGATGAGATAGAGAGCGAAGACGACTAAGAAGGCTAAGAAGAAAGTCTTGATAGCGTTAGAGAAGGATGAGATCTTAGCTGTTTCAAACGGATTGGCGACATCCTCGACTTCTTTCTGCTTCATGATCATGGCGCGACGGATGGAGCGTCTGACGATGAAGAAGAGAAGGATGACAAGGATAGCGACCAAGCCGCAGGCGACTGACCATAAGGCAACCCAGTTTGTCGTATCCTGAGGATAGAGCTGTGTATGCGGGAACCATCTGTCTCCCCACTTGTTGCAGAAGGAGCGGATGGAGAATCCGGAGAAGAATGTACAGATGACGGCGGCTAAGAAGTAAAGGGTCCAATCAACCCAAGTCTTAAGCGGCTTGTCTCTGCTTTCGATGCTTTCTTTTGTAACGACTTCTTCTTTGAAGGAGATAGTGCCATCTTCACTGACTGTCTTTGTTCTTCTCTTTCTAAGAGAGGTGAAGAGCGGGACAGTAAGGAATAACTTGACGATTGGGAAGATGAGGGAAAGAAGAGCTAACATACCGATGAAGGAGAAGAGTTCCTTGACCGGCCAGACCTGATTGTTGACACCTTTGACCTTATAGCCTGTCGGTGTACCAAAAGCTGTATAGAAGAAATCGATAACGCTCTTAGTGGAAGGGATGGACCAATGGTTGAGAGGATGGATTTCATCGGATTCATAAATAGCGCGGAAAGGAGTATTGAGAGCCGTTCCTAATGTTGTCTCGACAACAGAACCGCCGACATAGTGAGCACCGTTCTTGATGTCGATCTTATCCCCGGCTGCATAGGTGACACCGACAAACTTTGCGGCACCGGTAGACTGTAAGAACTGACGGGAGATTGTCTTGTTTCCTTCCGTATCGGTAGAAGTGAAGAAGAATTCATCATCGCTTGCTTTAAGAATACCGACACTGACATCTTTTCCGGCTGTGATGAAGGTAGACCAACCCTGGATGAGACCGGCCTTGACAATACCATAACCATATGCGGTTCCGGTCTTGCCATCGACTTTGACAGTTTCCTTTGTAGGCATCTGCTTGCTGTCATTCATCAATGTAACGGCTGTTGTATAACCGCCCATGGAGTGGCCGGTGATACCGATTCTATTCTGATCGACATAATCGAGGTTATATAAATACTTAGCGGATTCATATAAACCCTTGGTTGCCATCATGGCATTGGCATTATCGACATTGTTGTAGTTGCCGTGTCCTTCTCTATCGACTGTAAGAACGACGAAGCCTCTTCTTGCCAATTCAATAGCAAAGGGGAGCTGCAATTCTCTATTGTTAAGATAACCATGCGTCAATACAACTGCAGGCATCTTGTTTTCACTTGTTGCAGATTTCGGTTTGAATAAAATACCGCTTGCGACTTCACCGGTCAATTTGACCTCTCTTGTTGATTCAATAGGAGTAGTAGGATCGGCAGGATCGATAAGGGTGATTCTCTGCTGAATGGTTCCGGTGTTCTTTGCGTTGCGCAAATCAGAAACAGCGATGCTGCCACCAGAGTTCTGAATCAAAGACTGCGTAAGACTCGTAAGGAAGATGACGACGATTGCGATTACAAACCACAGAATCGACTTCTTGTTTTTAGAGTAATACTCTTTCATAGTGTTTCCTTTCTTAAGAACTAAACGAAAAACGGCACACGGAAAAAAGCAAAAATTATCCCCCTTTCTTTTCCTTGCTCACTTTTTGCGTGTTTAATCAAACATCTCGTCCACGCCTAGAGTTTAGCACAACATTCAAACAAAGACAAGACAATTAGTGTAAGCGCTTATCTTTCGACACTATAGGGCAAAAACGTCCATCTTTTATAATAAGTGCAACTTGCGCAACATTTTTCATTCTTATGAAAAGTTTGCTCATAGTTGTCATAAAAAACCATTCATTTTGCACGATTGTAAATTTTCGATTTTTGTTGAGCATTATGGTTCTTGTTCTTTCTTTTCAGCATTGTAAAAAAGTCGAAAACAGAAACCGATTTCATCTTCTATTTCATTGGCACCTCACTATAATCTCTATGTTTCTAATGAGGTTTTGCAATATGAAACAAAATTCAATTATCAAAAAGCTGTTCTCCCCTGTGGATCTTACCAAAGGAAAGCCGATCAAATCCCTTCTTGTCTTCATGCTTCCTATCCTGCTTTCTTTGGTCTTCCAACAGATCTATACCATCTCTGATGCCGCCATTGTCGGACAGACATTATCGAAAGCCGAAGTTGCCGGTGTCAATGATGTATATGGATTGTTCTACATCGTCATTCAGTTCTCTTTCGGATGTGCAGCCGGATTCTCTGTCATCTCCAGTGAAAAAGCAGGTGAAAACGATGAAGAAGGAATCAGAAAAAGCTTTGCAGCTCAGATTCTTTTGTCAGCAATCCTTTCTCTTCTTCTCACCGCTATCTTTGTTCCTCTTGTCCCATCTCTATTGAAAGTCATCGGATTAGAAGAGAACAATCCTGTCTTCCCATATGCCAAAAAATATCTTGCCATCATCTACTTAGGTCTTTTCACGCAGGTCTTCTATAACCTTGTCGTCTCCGTCTTAAGAAGCATCGGAGACAGCTTTGCCCCTTTGATGTTCCTCATCGGATCAACCATTCTCAATATCGGATTGGACTTCCTCTTCATCATGTCTTTCAAATGGGGTGTAGGAGGTGCAGCCGTTGCAACAATCATCGCTCAGTTTTTAGCTGCTGTTATCTCTTTCATCTACTGTATGAAGAAGTATTCCTATCTCCGTGTCAGACTCAACGACTTCAAAGTCGGATGGAAAAGCATCTACAATCATCTTAAACTCGGCCTTCCTCTTGCCTTACAGTATTCTATCATCGCCATCGGACTGATCATCTTAGAGAAAGCAGTCATCCGTTTTGATATCGCAGCAGGGGTAGAGGATGCTCAGGTCGGATATGGAGCAGGTGTGAAATTCAATGACTTCATGATGACTCCTTTCATCGCCTTAGGAACTGCAGTCCTTTCCTATCACGGACAGAATCTCGGTGCCAGAGATGCAGAGCGTATCAAGAGCGGATTCAAAGACAGCATGCTTCTTGTCCTTATTATGTACATCGTCTTCGGCGGAATCTCAGCTCTCTGTTCTATCAATGGCGCTTTTGTCTCTATCTTCCTCTCTCCTTCCTCTATCAATGACAGAGTCCGTTTCTACGCAAAAGCCTACATGTTGGCTGATGCTTCCTGTTATTTTTTCTTAGGTTCCCTCATCGTTTTCAGAAACACACTTCAGGGACTTGAAAAGCCAATCTATCCGTTCTTAAGCGGTATCGCAGAACTTATCGGCCGTTCCTTCATCAGTGAACTGATGCCTAAATGGATCGATCCTTCTAATCCTATCAGTGATAAGGCATTCATCGGTGTTGCATTCTCCGATAGTATGGCATGGTTATTATCGATCCTTGTCATGGGATACGGAATCTATAAATACATTCTCAGAGATCAGATTACCAGGCAGATTGCTTTGAAAGCATAATCTGTCCTAAATTGTGTACATTTTTCTTTCTTTTTTCTAAAACACGAATCAAGCCTTTATAATATAGGCATACGAAAAAAGAAGGGAAAAAACATGGCAAATCTTATCAAAGTATCAATCAAAGACAAAAACACGCTCGTTTTGGAAGAAGACGGAAAGAAAGGCGATTTCATCGACCTTACATCCGTTACGAGTTTTGATTCTTCCGATTTGGAAAAAGCGATAGAAGAAGGAAAGGATTCCTTCTACAAGAAGAAATTAGAAGAAGAGAAAGACCATCTTAAGAAGACTCATGAAGCAGAGATGTCCGCTTTGCGCCTTGAGATTCAGAATAACACCAAAGATGAAATCAATGCTCTGAACAATAAGATCAAAGATCTTACAGAACAGAACAAGCTCAATCTCGCCAATGCAAAACAGGCTGAAATCAAGAATATTTCCGATTTGGAAAAAGCCAAGGATGAAAAGATCCATGAGCTTGAGACTTCCTTATCTACTTTGAAGTCTCAGTTAGAATCCGAAAAGAAGAAATACGAACTGGAAGCTGAGAACAAATATCAGAAAGAGCTCGCTGAAAAGACACTTCTCATCTCCAAGATGGAACTCACTTCCAAAGCGACAGAAGAGGGACTCAAGAAGGACCTTGAGAATTTAAAATCCCAGAGCGAAAAAGAGAAAACCGAATTAGAAAACAAATACAGCAAGGAAGTCTCTGACATCAAAGAAGAGACATCCAAAGAAAAAGAAGCGCTTGAGAACCAGCTCAGAGAAGCCAATCGTCTCCGTACGACAGCCACCATCAAGGTCATCGGCGAAGATCTTGAAACCTGGTGTGACAGAGAAGTCACTTCTTATATGCAGGCCGGATTCCTCAACTGCACCTGGGAGAAAGACAACACCGTCATCAAAGAAGACGGCGAAACAAAAGGAAGCAAAGCAGACTACATCTTCAAAATCTATGCCGATGACACCCATCAGGACCTTCTCACCTCTGTCATCATGGATATGAAGAGCGAAAGCTTAGTCAGCACGAATAAGAAAGCAAACAAAGACCACTTCCAGCAGCTTGCCAAAAACAGAGAGAAGAAAGGATGCAAATATGCAGTCCTTGTCTCTGAGCTTGAAATGGATAAGGCCAATGACATTCCGATCTATCGTGTTACAGATCCTTCTTATCCTGATATGTATGTTGTAAGACCGCAGTATTTGATGACCTTCCTTTCCATGATTGCCTCTCTCACCAATAAATTTGCTTCTCTTATCCTCCATGTCAACAAGGATAACCTTCAGTTCCAGGAGAAGGAAAAGATCCTCGAACAGCTGTTATCCTATAAAAACACCTATCTTGATAAACCGTTGGACCAGATGCAGAAACAGGTTGATGCTATCGCAAAACAGACAACAAGCATCCGTGAGGCAAGCATCAAGATTGATGATGCCATCCGCACTATCAAGTTATCCTATATCGATAACATCACAAGCAAGCTTGATAAGTACGAGACATTCATCAAGAGAGAAGTAAAGAAGATTCCCGAAGAATAACAAACATGCAAGAGAACCTGCAAAGGTTCTCTTTTTTGATGTATGTGTTGCCTCTATTGTATAGTCCTTCATCAGCGTAATGCGATTTCATTGTGTCTTACTTGAAAACAATCTAGCATTTTACTTTTTTGCTAATATCAAAAACCAAATTAGCAAAAAAGTAAAAGTAAAGATACGTCCATCCATTTCTGCATTTGCTTTTTTGCATTTCAAAGTGACAAAAATTCATCCTTTTCCCTAGAAAAAAGCAAATTCCACACTATACTATAAGTAACAAAAAAGGAGAACAAAAGAAAATGAAAATGACACACACCGAAGCGATGAAAGAAATCAAAAAATTAGAAAACGAAAAAAGAAGACTGTATCAGAATGAAAAAGAAACCTGCACTGTAACCTATACCGCGAACGAAAAACCGATCGATACAGGCTACAATTACGAAGAGACAAACAAAGCCATCATCGATTGCGATTTCAAAATCAGACATCTGAAAGCACTGCTGGCAAAAAGCAATGCAACTACAGTCGTCAAAGGCTTTGATATGACTCTTGCAGAAGCTCTCATCTATTTAGGACAGCTCAGTCAACAGCTTGTTCGTTTTCAGGAACTTTCCTTAAGACAGCCTTTAGTCAGAGAAGGAGCAGCCTATAGAAACGCAACCTATGAGTTCACCAAAGCACTTTATGATGTCAATGAAGCAAAAAGACAGTATCAGGAATGCTTTGATTTGATTTCAAAGCTCCAGATGGCTATCGATTTGACCAATCTTACCACAACAATCGACTGCTGATTCTTTTCCCTGAATAGCAAACAACACGAAAATAATAGGGTTAGTTAATCGTTCTGTTATCGTTCTGCGAGTTTTACCTTTATCTGTCATTGTCATCGTTTTATAGTCAAAGTCAATGCATTAAAGATCACATATACTTGCTATTCTAAAAGCTTCTGCTTCCAAGCATCGGGTCAGAGGAAGCAAAAGAGGAGCGGCCTTCGGGTCACTCCTCTTTTTGATTATCATTTGAACAGATCGAATAAGGACAGCTGGTTGCTTTCAGGAAGTCCGTCTAAGCCGCCGACTTCTCTCAGCTTCTTCAGCATGGTATCACCGACTTTAGCGCGTGTCTTCAAGTCATCGACAGAAGTGAACATTTTTTCTTTTCTGGCTTTGACAATCTGTTCTGCGACAGAGGCACCTAAACCGTTGATGCTGGTAAGAGAAGGAATGACGCGATATTTGACATGGTCGATAGAGAAGCTTGTCGCCTCAGAAGTAAGGACAGAAAGCGGAGCAAAGGAATAACCGCGGTCATACATTTCAATCGTGGATTCCAGCGCGTTGATCGTCGCAAGCTCCGGATTGGAGACAGGCTCATGATTCATGACACGCATCTGAATATCGTTTCTTCTGCTAAGGCATGCCTCAAGTCCTCTCATCATCGTTGCAATATCATAGCCATCGCAACGGAGCGTGAAGTAGGTCGCATAGTAGGAAAGAGGCTGATGGACTTTGAACCATGCGCAGCGGATACAGTTAGTAACATAGGCGACTGCATGTCCTTTCGGGAACATGTAGGCGATCTTCTTACAGGATTCGATGTACCATTCAGGAACATTGTGATCCTGCATGATCTGAATGAACTTAGCTTTCTTATCATCGCTTCCGGGCTTTCCGAAATTACCTTTTCTGGTAAATTCCATGATAGCGAAAGCATCGGAATTATCAACGCCATAACGATCGTGAAGAACTGTCATAATATCGTCACGGCAGGCGATGACATCCTTTAATTTGAAGCCTTCGTTCTTGATGAGGTCCTCAGCATTGCCGGCAAAGACATTGGTACCATGGCTAAGGCCGGAGATTCGAACCAAGTCAGCAAAGGAACGAGGCTGTGTTTCAAGAAGGACTCGTCTTCCGTTTTCAGTACCGAATTCAGGAAGACCTAAAGCACCGGTTTCCTGCTGAAGAACATTTCTCTTCAGGTGAAGCGCATCGGCTGACCAGAAAAGAGAATGAGCTTCCGGATCGGAAATCGGAATCTTCTCCTTCATATCCATGAAGGAAAAGCCACAGAGGTCGCACTGCATACGGATAGCCTGAGGATCGACGTGACCTAACATATCGAACTTGAGAACGTTATCGTGAATCTTATGGAAGTCGTAATGAGTTGTCATCCATGTGGAATCAGGATCATCAGCAGGGAACTGAACAGGAGTGAAGTCATAGGCTTCCATACCTTTAGGAATAACGATGACACCTCCAGGATGCTGACCGGTAGAGCGTTTGACATCGATGCATCCGCTTGCGATATGATCGATTTCAGCATTTCTGATCTTTGTCGTATCTTTGCCAAGCGACTCGAAATAACCAAGCGCATAGCCTCTTGCCTGCTTCTCCTGTGTGGTCTGAATCGTACCTGCCTTATAGCAGGTATTTCCTGTCTTATTGAGAATCTCCTTCATGTGTTCATGAGCGATGGACTGGAAGTCAGAAGGGAAGTTAAGGTCGATATCCGGAACCTTTTCGGCGTGGAAGCCCAAAAAGGTTGCAAAAGGAATGTTCTGTCCATCACCGATCATCGGCTTTCCGCATTCAGGGCAGACCTTATCGGGAAGATCAAAACCGGATTCATACTGGTTAAGATCAGCCCATTCAAGATGATGGCAGTGGGGACAACGATAATGCGGAGGAAGCGGATTGACTTCTGTGATTCCGGTCATCGTCGCAACGAAGGATGAACCGACAGAACCACGGGAACCGATCAGATAGCCTTCGGAGTTAGACCAACGGACGATTTCAGAAGAAAGCCAATAAATGACGGCGTAACCATTGTTGATAATACCGGCAAGCTCTGTCTTCAATCTCTCTTCGATCACTTCAGGAAGCGGATCGCCGTACATCTCTTTTGCAGTCTGATAAGCCAAGTCAGTCAAAAGCTTATCGGCGCCAGGAATGCTCGGCGGATAGAGTTTGTCTTTTGTCGGCTTGATGCCGTCTTCGATCTGATCGGCGATATAGTTGGTATTGTCGATGACAATCTCTTCTTCCAGCTGCTTATCCTTCAAGAAGGAGAAGCACTCCATCATTTCATCTGTCGTTCTGAAATGCTGGTCAGGATTAGGAAGCGGATTCTTATACCAGGCCTGCTTGACCTCTTCGCTTGCGCTGTCATATGGTGCGAGGTTGAGAGGATGTCTTGCATTCTTCAGACCTTTGCTGGCGATAAAGACATCGCGATAGACCTTGTCTTCAGGATTGAGATAATGGCAGTCACCTGTCGCACAGACCATCTTACCGCATTCTTTGGCAGTCATGATCAAATCTTTGATGACATCCTGAATCTCTTCCTTGGAAGAAAGCTGTCCGGAATGGAGCAGATAAATGTAGTTTTCTGGCGGCTGAACTTCAATGAAGTCATAGAAAGCCATTCTCTTCTTCAGTGTATCTTTGGATTTTGTCATCGCTGTTTCAAAAATCTGGCCATTGAAACAAGCCGATCCCAAAATGAGATCTTTTCTGTATTTTTCAAGATAACTCTTCGGAACAAGCGGGTTACCGGAGGAACCGATATGTTTGGTAT
>CAKUXT010000035.1 GCA_934700375.1 uncultured Bacilli bacterium
CTGTACAATAACATGGCATAAAAGAATATAAATGTCACTATTTATTTTGAAATAAAGCTGTTTTCACTATATAATCTGTGAAATAACTGTAATTTTCAAATATATATTATAATTCCGATAAGGTGAATCTTTCAGCCTTATCGGAATTTTTTGTTTTTAGGAGGAACTTGAAAAATGGAAGAAGAAAAGATAACCTGTCCATTGATTGATGGCTTGATTAGCCCTGCTGATTGCATGGAAAATCAAGACTTGCGAGAAGAGAGCATCCCGGAAAAATTTAAAAAGAAAGAAAACTGGAAAGACTATTCCTTCCTTTTAAGAGCGGATGATACAGTCTATATCACCAAAAAGGATGAAGAGGAATCCGGTTACTACTATAGCGATGGAACCTATCGCCTTTTGGACAAAGAGAGATTCATCAACATCGTCTTAAGAAGACCGAATAAACTGACATTTGAAATCGTCTATATCCCAAGACAGGAGACTCTTGTCTTTGATATTGATGTTTCTGATATTGCTTTGGCGACAGGCGAGAAAGATATTGTTCTTTTAGATGGAAAAGGAATACTGGCCGGTGAACTGAAAGAAGAAAGCGTTTCGCTTTCTTCTATCTCTGAACAGCTTAAGAAGAAGTTCAAGAACAGAAAGAGAATCTGATTATTCTTAAAGCAGTCGATTCAGACTCATATGGATGATTCCATATTCGTCTTTCCAAGTCGGTGTATCGTATGGTACCACAACAATCTTTGGAAAAGAGTCTTTTATATGCTTCATTAATTGAAAAGCTTCTTTTGTTCCGTCTCCATCGCTATAGCTGATATAGATTTTATCTTTGCCCTTTCTTGCAATGAAGGCTAGATTCAAGGCTTGATACTTTTCATAGAACTTTCCGTAAATGTATCCATCCGAAACTGAATAGGAATTTTCCTTCAATTTAGAAAGCAAAGACGATCTGTTTATTATATTGTTTCTGATATTTCCATTGTTGAATTTCATATCTACAGGAAAAATGCTGAATTCATAAGCTTTCTTTTGATGAGATTCTATATTCTCTCTAGGAAGAATATAGAACAAATATGAGCTCTCAAGAAAATCACAATATGAAATCAGGGTATTGATTGAAACATTGCTGTTCATGGATTTCAGTATCTTTGTAAAAGAAATAGGTTCCCCATAATGATCAGAGACATAGTGAATGAGTGAAAGGATGTTGTTGTTGTAATCACCTCTGAAACGCTTGAATTTCAATCCTTGAGCAATGATTTTCTGAATGCATTCGTCTTTAGATATGAATAACCCCCCATTAGATATATATTCATTGCTCTTGTTTTTTTCAAAAGAATCGTTAAAAGACAAAGGCGAAAAATAGAAAGTCTGATATCTGCCCCTGATGAGAGTTTCATTTTCACCCATAGCATAACGCGGTGCAATATCACTTGTTGCAATGACATCGATGTTTGAATCACCAGAGAAGAGATCGAAAAGAGTTTCTGGTGAATCATAGGCGAAAATGTTATCAATCAGGATGACAACAGAACCAGTGTTTTCTTCTTTCAGCTTTAAGAGTTTTTGTTTTATGTCCTTTTCTTTTTCGTTTTTGATTTCAATGATTGATCTGCTTTTGTCTTTGTATATTTCATTGAAAAGCTCGTGGAATAAAAAGAATGTCTTTCCGGTTCCGACGAGTCCTGTGATTAGTTTAAGATAACCATTTCCCAGTGAATTGAGGATTTTTGCTATCAGATCCTGATGTGTTTGCATATGTTTATCTTATTTTTAAGATTTCACCATGTCAAGTAATTTGTTCACTAACTTTGAGAATTAGTGAATGGTTTACTAAAAATGAGGTAAACCGTTCACTAATTATAAGAAATAATGAACAATTGCTTTTGATTTGTTGAGAATCGATTCATGACAAAGAGACTGTTTTTCATGTGGATTGAAATTTTATCTATCCTAATCCAATAAAAACAACATCTTGATTGTGTATAATGTGAAGGACCATGGACAACGAACGACTTCACACACTATTTATCGAACTCCAAAACGGACAGATGGATTCTTTCGATGAGTTTTATGAACTCACCAAAAGAGGTGTCTTTTCAGTGTCTTATCAGATACTGAGAAGCCAGGATGAAGCTGAGAATGTCCTTCAGGAGACGTATCTGCAGTTTCTGAAGAAACTGCCGACACTGAAATCAGATCAATCGATATTAGGTTATCTGATGCAGACGGCAAAAAACCTTTCATTGAATATCATCAAGAAAAACAAACGGCGGAACTACTCCTTCGATATGGAGACAGTTCCGGAAACTGAAAATGATACAGGACAGGATGATACGGTGATGAAAGTGATGAGGGAGGTTTTAAATCCCAAAGAGATAGAGATCGTACTCATGCACTCTCTATACGATATGACACATAAGGAGATAGCAAAACAGCTAGGCAAACCATTAGGCACCATTACTTGGGCTTACAACAATGCGATAAAGAAATTAAAGGAGGCACTGATAAGATATGGATATCAAGAATAAAATTCAGTCTGAAATCAATGATTATCAGATTAAGACCACATCCCAACAGATTCTTGCTCGCTTTGAATTGGAAAAAAACAAGAAAGAAGAGAAGAAAAAGACTCCTTTCTGGATTCCTCTCACCAGTTCTCTTTCTTTAGCTTGTGCCTGTGCTGCCACTATCGCTCTCTGTGTCAATTTCATCCCTTCCCGTCCTGATGACAATCCTAAACAGTCCGATCATATCGATAATGTCATTCAGGAAGTCGTTCCTCTTGATGATTCCTCTGTTCTTTCTCAGGCCGGATTACAGCTTTTCTGCTCCGGTCAGTTCAATCAGGCAAGTCAGCCTAACAACAATAACAGGAAGAACGCTTTGAAATTCGAGGAAGACGATGAATTTGATATCAACATCAATGTCGCTGACAAAGAGAAGAGAATCAAAGATACCTATACTCCTCTCTTCGGTCTTGCCAATGATTTCTTTACAACACAGAATCAGCTCTCCATCGTTTACGGAAAGACTGATTTCCAGTACGGAGGAATCAAGTATTCCTATGTTCTCACCCAAGGTGAGAACAAAGTCTACACCAGAAAAGATCTCAATTCTCAGTTCACGAAGACCGATGCTCTTTATTGCATCGGAGATGAAATTTACTTTGGATTCATCTCTGTTGAAAATGATGATGACGGTGAGGAACAGACCATCCGTTCCACCTTTGTCAACAAAGACAAGCAAATCTCTATCTATAAAGAGACAGAAGAAGATGAGACCTCTCTTCTTTATAAGATCAGCGATTTGAGCGAAAACAGCAAGAACGTCTTAGAGACCTATAAGATCTCCACGGAGTTCTCAAAAGGTTCTGCTCGTTTCGATGAGTGTGAGATCACGCATGCTACCACATCTTACATAGTCAAAACATCCACAGAATATGATAAGGATGAAAACAAATACGAAGTCGAATATATGGATATGATCTATGTCCCTTACTCTATGCTGAAGGCAGAATTCTCCTTCACAATCGACGAAAACGGAAATTTAAATTATTTTTTCTAAAATCCCAATAAACTCCTCTTCTCATTTGTGTATAGAGTGAAAAGAGGTAAAACACCATGAAAAAAACAATGAAAAAACTTCCGTTATTAGGATTACTTGTCTGTTTAGCTAGCTGTGGAGAGGCCACCCCTATTGAAGCGGGTTCCGTCAAGAAAGGAAAAGAGATTCCTGTCGAAGTCGCAAAGCAGGAGATGCGGGCTGCAGCTGTCGCAATGGAATCCAAAGATTCTTTCTCTGTCCGTATGGAAAATGCTTCCTTTAATTATTCTCTCAGTATGGAGAAGAATATTCCTACCGGTAAGGAAAGCAATACTTCCATCAAGATGAATCATAACACCAAGATCGATAAGGTCAATGCCGCTATCGGTTTCACCGGACTCACTTCCGATAAGATCGAAGATGTCAAAGGATACGGAGAAGTCAAAGCCAATGTCGACATCAACGGCGCTACCAATGCTTCTGGATTGCAGCATTCCTATCAGACTCCGAAGGGCACTGTCGGATTCACCTGCTATCAGGATGGAGCTACTACCTATCTCGATCTTTCTGATAACAAGTTACAGGGTGTAGTCAACACCGTCGTCAAAGAAGGCATGTTCAACAAGAACTTCAGCTTTGACCTTTCTTCCGATACCAAAGTCGCTATTCCTAACACCATCGATGCTGATGATATGCCTGTCCTCTCTGAAAAAGAGATGAATCATATCACCTATGAAATCACGGATGAAATCGAAGACATCGCCTCCAGAGGCGGAACCGTCAAAGCTATGCAGCATGATGATGGAACCTATTCCTACTCTGTTGAGACAAAGAATCTTGAAGATGCCGATGACTTCGAAGATCTGATCGAAGCTGACTTCGATTTCGATGTCGATGATGATATGGGTTATCCCAGTATCAAGCCTATCGTCGAAAGCAAGGCTGATGTGAAGACCTATTCTATCGCCTATGTCTTCAATCAGAATGGTATCTCCTCTATCGGTGCCACCATCGATATCGACTATACCTTCAAGTCTTCTCTTACCATCAATAACACAGTCTTCTCTACTGAGATTAAGATGAACTGCTACTTCAATGGCAAGATCAACTTCGATTACGGCAATGATGTCACCATCAAAGAAGTTCAGGACAAGGACACCTATAAGGTCTGCCCCATGGACTTTGAGTTATTCGATTAATCAGATTGTTTCTAACTTCCATAGAAAATAGTTGAATGAAAAGTGAGCCTGAATGAAGCCGGTACCTTCTATCAGGTTCGCTTTTTCGATTGTTTTTGATTTGAAACATTTAATATAAATTAGTTTATACTAAATATTTCATCGAGCGGAAAATCGAACAGATTTATCTGCTATTTTCGTTGTTTGTTTTAAAGTTGTTTCTTTATTGTATTCACTGATTATCAAAATTTGTAGATAATTCTATTGTACTAAATGATCTTCGTTTATAAGAAGAATATCATCATTTTCTTTTGCGATATCAAGCATACGATCTGTAAATCCGCTTTTGCTGAATATGCCATATATTACTTCATACCCTGGAAAAGCCTTTTGAATCTCAGCTGCCTTTTTGATTTTTTCTTTCAGCTTTAAATATATCGGTGCATCAATTGGTTTTTCATGGTATTTGCATTCACCCGCAAATATTTTTTTGTTTTGATGGTCGACAGCCATCACATCGATTCCTGTATCTTCAGCAGAATCATTCAGCCAATAAGATCCTATGCGGGATGGTATAAATGGTATTGAACCCTTCTTGCATAAATCAGAGAATATATTCTTGCAGATATCTTCATAGGCGAATGCAACAAAGTTCTCTTTGAAGTCTTTGTTCATTTCATCCAATACAATCTGAATATTGTCCAATTCCAGTTCACCTTTGAAAGGATAGACATAACGGAACCAATAGCGTATGAAATTATCTGCGATGAAGTATAAGTTCTTGCGTGATTTCTCTGGATTTTTCTCTGTGACAGGTGTTCTTTTCTCTATAAATCCTAATTCGGATAGTGTAGATAGGTAAGGAGTAAGAAGAGAGCTGTCCAGTTGCAACACACTCGCGATTTTATTTAGTTTATGGTTGCCGTCTGCAATGGCTTTGATGATCGAGAAATAATTCAATGCGGTCATAGACTCGCTTTTCAGAAGAAAATTAGGCTCTTCGTACAAGAACCCATTTTTCGACAATACATTTTCTTTCAACTGCTCTTTAAGTGATCTGTCATCATCGAAAAACTCCAGATATTTTGGAACTCCCCCTGTGATGGAATACTGTTCTACCGCCTGAACAAACGGCAGTTTCTTTTCATCATATACCTCAGTGAATGACAGAGGAGCAAGATGTATCTGTGCTGTTCTTCGACCATAGAGAGGACTATCATAAGATAACGCATATTTCTGCATCATGCCGATCAATGAACCAGAAAGAATCAGCATTACATTGTTGTCTTTCAAAATTTCATCCCATGCATTCTGCAAAATGGATGGAAAGGCAGGATTTGTCTTTACAAGGTAGGAAAACTCATCAATGACGAGCACCTTCTTTTCTTCAGGCTTATAGTCAGCAATCATCTTGAAAAGATCCAACCAATCTGTAAAAACTGCTTTCTGAATGAGTGGATTTTCACTGACACGCGAAATGACACTGGCAAGCCTTTTCATACTTTGACTTTCGATTTCTTCGGTTGCTAGATAATAGAATGCGTTTTTTTCCTTCAGAAACTCTTTGATCAATGTTGTCTTTCCGACTCTACGACGTCCATAGATGACAACAAAACTATTGTTATGACTGAATTCTGAATTGAGTTTTTCAAGCTCTTCATTTCTGCCTATGAATTTCATATACTGGTCTCCTTAATATAAACTAACTTATGATAAATTAATTTATATTAATTCTTATACCAGCAAAAAGTCAAGCTGTACTATTGATGATTGGATTGCAGAAATAACTCTTTCGATCAATCGAGCGAGATATCATCAAGCAGAAAATCAAACAGGTTCATATGTAAAATACCATATTCATCATAGAAGTTGTTACCTCCGTATTTAGTGATGATTATCTTCTTAAAGCTGTTGCTGATTTTCTTCAATGGTCTAAGTTCCTGCTCCATTTTATCATCATCTTGGATATAGAGAGCAGACTGAATATAAATGATTTCATTGAATTTTTCTGCAATGAAATCGACTTCAAGATTCATTCTTGCTGTTTTATCTGTGGAGTGATCGAAACAAGGAATGGCACCGATAGATACGTTGTATCCTCTAGCAATGAGTTCATTGTAGATAACATTCTCCATGTAGTGAGGTTCCTGATCTTTTCCGAGAAAAGAAGAAGCCGCATAACGTAGTCCCATGTCTTCGAAATAATATTTGTTGGATCCATTGATGAATTTTCTTCCTGTCATGTCATATCTTCTTGCAGTATTGATGAGGAAGGAATCTTCCATATGCTCGATGTATTTTGAAACAGTGATAGGCTGAATATTTGTCTTCATTTCAGATTTGTAGGTGTTTGCTATCTTAGTCGGATTGACAATAGAGCCGACATTGCTGGCTATGACTTTGACTAAATCTCTTATGGCAGAATCATTTCTCAATGAAAATCTATCGACGATATCGTTGATATAGGTGTTATCAAAGACCTGTCTGAGATATTCTCTTTTTGATGGTTTATCAGGAAGAAGGGAGATTTGAGGAAGTCCTCCATAGAGATAGTATTCATCCCATAAAGAGAGATTGTCTTTTATTCTATTCTGATTGGCTTCTTTGAACTCTTTGAAGGAGAGAGGATGTACTCTTATCTGCCATCCTCTTCCTCTGAATTCAGTAGCAATATCACTAGATAGCATATGAGAGTTGCTTCCTGTTACAAAGACTTCTGCATTCCCAAGCTTCAAGAATCCATTCAAAACATCATAGAAAGTGATCTGCGGTATTGTTCCATGAGTGGTTTTAAAACCATCAAAAGCAGGGTTATCGATGCTTCTGCAGAATTGAATCTCATCGATAAAGAAATAGTATTTTTCTTTGTCTTTGATTCTGTCTTTGAAATAGGAATCAAGTCTGATCGGGTTTCTGTATTCGGTGTTGCTGGAGTCATCCAAAGATATTTCGATGATGTGATCATCCTTTACTCCAGAATTGAGAAGAGAATCTTTGAAAATATGAAACAGAAGAAATGACTTTCCTGCTCTTCTTGGCCCGGTGATGATTTTGATCATTCCGTTTCCAATGGATTGCTTCAGTTTTTCCAAATAAGAGTTTCTTGAAATGTACATATGCTGCCTCCTTACTGCAAAAATCTGTGCATCCGCACATCTTTATGTATTAAGTATACCATATTCTTTTTACTACTGCATAATTTTGTGCAGACGCACACTTTTATGCAGTAAGCTGGACTATTGAAAACAAAAATAGCTGACGCCTAGCGTCAGCTATCCATTACTTCAGAAACGGTTCAAACAAAGCCTGAATCTCTTTATAGTTCTTCTGTTGGAAAGGCTGTGTGCCTTTGATGGCAAGATAGGTGCCATCCTTATAGGCAATCTCAAGGAAGAACTTGATCTGATAGTTGTCTTTTCTGCCTTCGTATAAGAAGGCTTTGAAGGCATCTTCTGTCTCTTCGATGTTGAGAACATCGAAGAGCTGGTGAAGAAGATTTTCGCTTGCTTCTTTGCTGTACTTCACACCATTGTCTTTGACAAAACATCCCTTGGTGTAATTCAGTCTGATGGAGAGGGTGTCTTCGACAGATTGCGGGCTTCTTCTGAAGAAGGAAATATATTCGATATCCTTCATATTATTCCTCAAAGAGAGAAGAGAAGATGTTCTTCAGCACCGGGAAAAGCTTCGGGAAAGCGTTGGTGCCGATGATCTTGTCTTCGGGGAAAAGGGAAAGATTGTATTTCATTCTGATTTCGAAGGATTCATCTTTTCCGGTGACAAATCCGGTCGATACCTTCGGCCAGTCGAGGATGAAAAGCTGTTCAAAGATGAGTTTCTTGAATCCTTCGAACTGTTCTGTGAATTCAATCTTCTCATAGGGCTGAAGCCTCTTGTCGGCAAGGATTCTAGAGGGATAAAGATAGACTTTGTCAGCTTCCTTCTTGATATCGATAGACAATGAGCTTCCGTCTTTTTCCGTGTAACGGAAATAGAACTCTCCTAAATTGTTTTCATGATCTGTAAAGGTCTTTCCGTCATCGACACCGAAATCCTTGTGACAGCTATCGCATTCAAAACCATGGTTCTTGTAAACGGAATCCGAGAACGGAGTCGCTTCACTGTTTCCGCAATAGGGGCAATATACTTTCATAACTGATCTCCTTTCTTCATATGAGTCACTTCAAGAAGAGAATCGATTTCTTCTTCGGAAAGAAGTCTGTATTCCCCCTCTTTCAGGTCACCTAATTCAATAGGCCCCAAACGGACTCTCTTTAATGCTACCACATCGTAATTGAAATGGCCGAAAAGTCTTTTGACTTCATGGTATTTTCCTTCCGATACGGTTAAATAGGCGTGATATTCATCAATGATTTCTAACTTTGACGGCTTTGCGATCTCTCCTCTTCCGATATCGATATCCTGATTGAAGAGTTCGACTAGTGTCGGTCTTAAAAGATGATTGACGGTAGCAAGATAGGTCTTTTCAACCTGTGTCTTAGGATGGGCAAGCCTTGCGTTGAGAATGCCGTTATCGGTAAGAAGCAGTAAGCCTGTCGTATCCTGATCGAGTCTTCCGACCATCCTGACCTTCTTTTTGTATAAATCGGGGATCAGATTCATGACGGAGGGATAGTTCTCATCGATCATAGAGCACATATATCCTTCAGGCTTGTTGAGAAGAAGGACGACAAATGGAGTGTTGGGAATCTCTTTTCCGTTCACTTCGATCTTATCTGTTCCTGTGATGAGCATCTCCCCATCTGTTACTCTTTCTCCGTTGACACGGATGTCATTATTTCTGATGATCTTCTTGCAGGCTTTTCTTGAACCTAATCCGGAATTGGCTAAAAAACGGTCTAATCTCATTTTGTGTTCTCATCTTTCTTCTTTTGGTATACAGGGAGTGTCAGTACAAGGCTGACAATAAGGAAAGCAAACAAGGTGCTTACCAAGGTGATGTTCTGGGCTGTCAGTGTGATGACATTGGAATCGAAGTACCAAGGGGCTTTGATCTTATTGATGCAGATAAGGAGGAAGCCGGAGAACAAGAAGGCGACATTGGATGCCTTCTTCTCCATCTCAAACTTATCCAACTGTTTCTGGAAGAAGAGATAAAAGACTCTTCCTGTAAAGATGCCTAAGAAGAGAATGATGAATAAGAAGATATAGTCCTTGATTCCGGAATATAGAAGGCTGTTCATGTATTTTCCAAAATAGGCGAACAGATTGATGTAGAAGAGAGGTGTCAATAACGATATGCCGTTAAAGGATGAGATGAAGGAAGAGAAGCATAAGGTGATGAAGATCAAAAAAGGAATGACACTCTCTTCATTAGCCTGTTTGAAGGGTATGTAGTAGAACGAGAAGGATAGAGCAAAGACGATTGTGAATGTAAGAATGAAGGGAAGAAGATGAATCTTCTTCTTATCTTTTACGATCTCATAGATCTCTGCGGCCATGAAGACAAGGATCATGATGCCCATACCGGCATAAATGCCTGTATGATATCTTTCTAACATCATATCCAGCGGAACGAAGAAGAAAACGGATACTGCAATCGCCATTGCGATCATTTCAACAAGGCTGTGTCTGAAAAAGGAAGAGAATCCTATTTCTTCTTCTCGGTGAAGAGAAGAAGAGAGTCTTTTCCTTTCGAAGAAAGGCATGCAATCGAAAAATCCTAAGAGCAGACCTTTCATCAAAGACATAAAGACCGATATCGTTTTTTCTTTATTCGTATTATTGTTTTCCATGGTTACTATTATATAAAACAAAGTGAGGTTTTTAAATCTATCATTGTATCTAGAAAAGAGAAAAATCACTCGTTTTCGTGTAGTGCACCCCTGACATTGGACTTTAAATGACGGAAACTTTTTTGATGCTTGATTTTAAGCGGCGTGTAAAGTCAACTGACCTTCTGCTGTTGTCTTCATATCTTGAATATATATACGATATCAGCTTTCCGTTTGATAGTTACGCTGATAATGCATATTGGACCTTTAAATCATTACAGCAATTATATTTTATAAAACCTTCCTTCTGCAGGCGTCCCACAATAACTCCGCAAAGAATGTGATTTTTTTTAGCAAAAGCACAAATGGCTGCTTTTGAAAAATCATTCTGAGCAGTGAATTTATTGAATTTTATTGTAGGAATCAGTGTTTCTTTTGCAAAGTTGTCAGCGGCATTTTCATCTTCTTCTGTTGTTCCATTTGTCTGGTTGATGTGGCCGAGTAAAATATGGCCAAGCTCATGGAAAAGACTAAACCAGAATTTATCTGCATCTTTGCCGCGGACTGTTAAGCCTACAACTATTTTGTTTCCATCGTAGAAAGTCGCACCATGCAAGAAAGAGCCTCCGATGTGAGGAAGAAATACTAGTGCAATTCCACAGCTGGATAACTGCTTGATCAACCTAGGGCAGAAATCAGAAGGATCGTTTGTGGTCATGCTTCTTATTTCCGGCAAACTTTCCTTAAGCTTTTTTAAATTGACTAATGAAGTCTCAATATTACGAGCCTCAAGCTTGGCTTTCTGTGCCCATGCCAATAGAGCAAGATTGCTTTTTTCTGTTTCGGCTAATCTACGACATGCTATTTTTGATAATTGCATATTCTTAATAATACCAAGGCTTACGACTTCAAAATATTTTCTGAGATTAATAACCTTTTCGGTTGCATCTCTTGTCTCGGGAACCCAGCCATTTTTAGACATTTCACTATAAGGAAACTTTTTTGCGAGTTCCTTATCAGCGTCCATTTCATTTTCATTGTTGGCTTTTACAAGTTTTTCACGATAAATGGCCTCTAGTTTATTCCAAAACTCAGCGGGAACACCTAATACCATTTCTAGACGAACGGCAACATCCGGAGTCAACTGAACTTCGCCATTGATTAATTTGCTTATATGCTTCTCGGACATGTCCATTCGCACTGCAAATTCTTTCTGACTAAGCCCTCTATCAAGTAACTGCTCTTTAATAGTTGCTCCCGGCGCTGTTGCAATAAAACTATGACTTTTCACCATTGTAATACCCCCTTAAATGAAATGGTAATTTAATGATAATCTACAATTTCCACTACATTTGCAATTTGAATTTCATCCCCTATTTTTTCAAAAACCAGTCTATAGGGATGAATTAAATCCATTGCGTATTGACCTTTGCGTTCTCCGTTTAATGGATGACATCTTCCGATATGGAATTGAACCATCACTTCAACGTTAACGGATGCATCTATTTCATCTATACGCTGATGTATTTTTTCGGCCATTTTTTGAACCATATTTCTTTTCTGCTTCGCTTGCGATTGTACACACCTTTTCAATCTTGCGAGTCTTATACATTATTTTCAATTTAGACCTTTTTCGTGAATTTACCTTTGAGGTAAATGTATTCTACTCCTAATTGTTGCTAATATCAATGATATTTATTTACCTGAGAGGTAAATTTCATCTGATATACTAAAAGATAGAGCAGTACTGCAAAACGTTCGAATTTTTTTGAACTTCATAGGCGGCACGTTTGAATGTATGCTTTAGGTACAGTAAGAGATCACTTCAAATGTTTGTTGCTACTCGAGATGAAACTCAAACAAGGTCGTGTTCAAATGATTCGAGGTTTTGTCGAGAGGACGAAACATTTTTTAATTATCCTTTTGCAGTTAAAAGAAAAACAAAGCCAAGAATACCGCTGATTATCGGTTTTTTGAATGCTGGGATTCAGTGGGAGACTCGTCAATTGTCATTAATACTTTCATCATTCCTTCTAGTCATAACTAGAAGGAATGAGCGCCTTGTGCTTCTCTGAATGTTTCCGTGTATTCGTATCTATCATGACCTTCCCATTGTTTACGATAGATCTTATTGGCCATCTTTCCTTCGAACTTTTCGTAAGTGATGGATTCAAAGTTCATTTTCTTCCCTTGGTTGAGAAGATAGAAATCATCGCCGGAGGAATGGAAGGGAACATAATGAATGTCCCATTCATTGATTCTGAGGCCAAGACCTCCATTCTGAATCCAGATTTCATAATCCATGTAGTCTGTCCCGTTATAGGCAAAAAGACAATCGATATCGCCGTATGATTCATAGACGCCATTGATAAGGTAACCTGTTCTCATCCAGATGCCGCCATTGAACACATAGGGAGAATAAAGGAATCCGTTCAGTTTTCCGTTCTCTTTCTTTGCTCCGAATAAGAA
>CAKUXT010000036.1 GCA_934700375.1 uncultured Bacilli bacterium
AGTCTTTTAACATCCAAATTTATCTAAAACTTGCCCTATCAAGGCAAAACACGGGTATATTCTTGCGATTGCCATATCGGCGCTGTTTTTCTGTGCCTGAAACGTCTTCCTTTGTCGTATAATTTAGATATGACAAAAACAAACAAGAACAATCTTCTCACCGCTTTATATCTTCTTTGCCTGTATTTGGCGTGTCAGTTTGTCCCTTATCATAAGATGAGCAACAACTATATTTTCCAGTCTCTGATCAAGACGATGTTTCTTCTTGTCGTCATGACTTTTGCAGTCCTTGAGGTTTTCAGAAACAAAGACTGCTATTACAGAAAAGGAAAGCCGAAAAACTATCTTCTTGTCCTTCCTCTTCTTTTGCCATGCTTCAGCAACATCATCTATGGAGCAATCTTCTCTCTTCCGAAAAACGAAATATTGAATGCCGGATTGTTTTTCATGAACATGTTCCTTCTTCTCGTCTCTGTCCTTGTTGAAGAAATCATCTTCCGTTATTTCCTTCTCTTCTTCTTTTCTTCCCTCTTTGAAAAGAGCAATCTGAAATCTCTTCTTTCTGTCTTATGCTCTGCTCTTTCTTTTAGCCTGATGCATGTTGTCAACTTCACATCAGGAAACTTTTCCGGAACTGCATTACAGATTGTTTATACGTTTTTCTTAGGATTTATATTAGGATATCTAGCAATTTCTATTGATAACATTGTTCTTCCTATAGTCGGTCATGCTTGCTTCAATCTCTTCAATATGCTGCTTTTTGAGAATGTCTATATACTCAGTGAATTCACTATTTCCTATATTGTAGTCAGCGCTGCTTTTGCTATTCTCGCTATCGCATATCTTGTCTTTGTCATCTACATGAATAAGGAGAGAGAAACACATGCTTCCTGATATCGGATTTGATATATATCCTTTTCTCATCGTTTTAGGATTCATTCTTGATTTTGTATTTCTTGAAATCTATTTCAAGAAAATACAGATGAAGAAAGGTGTCACGACCAATATCGAAATTGCAGTATCGATCAGCGGTGCAGTCGCAATCGCCTTTGCTATTCTGTTTCAGAATCTTTATGACTTCATCGAGAATCCAGATGGCTATCATTGGACTTGGGCGATGACATTCTTCGGCGGACTGATCGGAGGAGTAGGAGCTTTCTTCATTCAGTATTTCACATGGATGAAAAAGAATAATCCGCTATTCTTATCTCAGCTGATGGTCATTGCAGGTCCTTGTGTTCCCTTTGCACACGGATTAGGAAGAATCGGATGTTTCCTGGATGGATGCTGTTATGGTTCTCCGACGGATTCTATCTTCGGAATCAAGTTCAACACCACAGAAGTAAAGGTCTGGCCTACCAATCTTTTCGAAGCGATATTCTTGCTTCTGTTGGCTGGCATTCTTTTCTATCTGGCTTATAGACACAACTTCGAATACAACTTCCCGATTTATATGATTTCTTATGGCATATTCCGTTTTCTCATCGAATTCTTAAGAGGAGACCACCGCGGAAACCTGATCCCTGGTATCTCTCCTTCTCAGTTCTGGGCTATCATTATTTTCTTAGGCGGCATTGTCTATCTTGTATTGTTATTGGTAAGCAAAAAGAAAAAGCAGGCGAATCTGTAACGCCTGCTTCATATTACTTATTGGATTCAGAGAGGTCTTTTTCCTGATAAAGACCTTTTTTCATTCGGTTCAGATAGACGAATGATGGAATCGTAACGACAATATTGGATAAGAACCAAGTGATAGGATCTGCAAAACAGATAATGAGATAGCTTGCAAAAGAGGCAGAGGAATTGATCGGACCATGATTGATCAGAGTAGGGAGGAAGAGACAGATAAGCGTTCTTGCAATAAGCTCGACAACACCACTGAGCAAGGGGAAGAGAGGCTTCTCCAGTGCCTGTACAGTATTTCTTCCGATGTAGATGAAAGCGAGCGGAATATAGAACGGAAGTGCTACATAGAGATAGGCGTTTCCGTATTTGATGGATGCTTCAGATATGGATTCTTTGGATAAGAAGAAATACTGATAAGCGCCGTCAATTGTAAGAAGCAGACCGAGCGCAACACAGAAGAAAGACAAGATGATCGATAACTTACAGGAAAAATCAAAACCTTTTCTGATGCGGTCGTACTTCTTAGCACCTTTGTTCTGGGAGATGAATGACAATAAGGCTGTTCCAATAGCAGAAAAGATTCCCATCAGAATAGCAGACAGCTTGTTTGAAATTCCGTATCCGACCTGGGCGGGGTTTCCAATAACCATGCTTGAACTGTCGATCATATCAAACGGAATGACGGCGGCTGACATGATGACAATGCCGATAAATAGAATGGACCACTGGAATGCTAACGGGACACCGAGTCTGATATGTTCGTAGATAAAGGATCCGCTCGGTTTCAGATCTTCTTTTCTGAATCGCAGTTCTTTGTATCGGACAAAGGCGTAGACGAAGGCACCAAGTGCAGCCAACGCCTGAGAGAGGACAGTCGCCCAAGCGCTTCCCTTCACGCCCATTTTAAGAGGGACGATGAATAAGATATCAAGGAAGATATTCAAGACACAGGAGACAACAAGGAAGAGGAAAGGAGTGAAACTATCTCCTAACGCTCTTAATATGGCACCGACCATGTTGTATAGCATCTGTGAGAAAATGCCGTAGATGAAGATAATGACAAGGTAATCTTTTGCAGCTGTATAGATAGCCTGCATGCTCGCGTTTGTCTCGCTAGGTGTGATCTTCACCCAGGTAAGAAGCAAGTCGATTATAAAGTATCCGATTATTGTAAGAATGATTGAAAATAGAATAGAAAGGACTAATTGAACATAGACACTTTTTCTTGCTTTATCTAAGTTTTTCTCGCCGATTGATCTAGATAACACAAGTGAGAATCCAGATGTGCAGCCGATGCTGAAGTTCAGAATAAGACTTGCGATGGAAACGGCGTTATTGACGCCTGCTATCTCGTTGGCACTTAGATTCTTTCCGACGATGATAGTATCGGTAAGAGAATAGACCTGCTGAAAGAAGAGACTGAGAACAATCGGAATCAGAAAAAGAGTGAAGACTTTTCTGATGTCTCCCTGCGTCAGATCGATAGGATCAAAGAGCTTTTTGAATTTCTTGAATATGTTCATAATAATAACTTAGGTATTATACGGATAGTATCTGAAAAAGACAATTGTAAAGCGATTGCAAAACAAAATAAAAACTGCACCGACAGGAAGTCAGTGCAGTGAAATCATTTCTATTGTTTACTTGATGATGTCGCAGCCCATGTACGGACGTAAGACTTCAGGAACGGTGATGGTTCCATCCTCGTTCTGATAGTTTTCGATGACGGCAGCTGTTGTTCTTCCGACAGCGAGACCGGAACCATTGAGCATATGGACGAATTCGGTCTTGCTATCCTTGTCTCTCTTGAAGCGGATGTTCATTCTTCTTGCCTGATAATCGGTATCATTGGAGCAAGAGGAAATCTCTTTGTAGTTCTTTGTTGTAGGAACCCACTTGCCATCCTTTTCGACATAATCGTTATAGGAAGGCATCCAGACTTCAAGGTCGAAAGTCTTGGCAGAGGAGAATCCGACATCTCCGGTGGAGAGGCAGACTCTTCTGTAAGGAAGCTTGAGAAGCTCAAGGATTCTTTCGGCTTCTTCTGTCAAAGATTCAAGTTCATCGAAGGAGTTCTCAGGAAGGCAGTATTTGACAAGTTCGACTTTCTGGAACTGATGCTGACGGATGATACCTCTGGTATCTCTTCCGGCGGCACCTGCTTCGGCACGGAAGCAGGAAGAATAAGCACAGAACCATTTAGGAAGGTCGCTGGCGGAGAGGATTTCGTTTCTGTAGTAGTTGGTGACAGGGACTTCGGCAGTCGGGATCATCCAGAACTGTTCACCGGTGTTTTCGGTCATATAGGCCTGATCGGCGAACTTAGGAAGCTGTCCGGAACCGGTAAGAGAATCGGTGTTGACCAAGAACGGAGGAAGGACTTCGGTATAGCCGTGAGCGGTGTGGGTATCGAGCATGAAGGAAGCAAGGGCTCTTTCAAGTCTTGCAAAGGCTCCAAGATAGAAGGTGAAACGGGAACCTGTGACCTTGGCGGCTCTATCAAAATCGAAGAGACCTAACTTCATGCCGATTTCCCAGTGGGAAGAGGGCTTGAAGGTGAAGGTTGTCGGTTCGGACCAATATTTCTCAGGACGGTTGAAGCTGTCATCGGTTCCGATAGGAAGGGAGTGATCAGGAAGGTTCGGAGTCTTGAGCATGATTTCATGAATCTTGTTGTCGATTTCAGAAAGTTCGACATCCAATCTTGCGATTTCTTCCTTGTCGAAGCTGACTTTCTCCAAAGCCTTCTTGGCTTCTTCGTCTTTGTGCTGAGCCTTAAGCTTTCCGATCTCCTTGGACTGAGCGTTTCTTTCAGCCTTCAAAGCTTCGGACTTGACGATGATTTCTCTTCTCTTCTGATCTAAAGAAGGAAGTTCTCTTAAGTAAGAATAGTCACCGGTTCTTGTGTTGAGTCTTTCGATGACTTCATCCAAATGATCAATTACATATTTGACATCAAGCATATTTGTTATCTCCTTGATAATTTAAAATCTTAGTCTTTTTATAGTGGGGTTGCAAGGACTAATTATTCCTGCTCGTCTCCGGAATCGCCATCGCCTTCTTTTTCAGCTCTCTTAAGAAGTTCCTTCAAAGCGCTGTCTTCATCTGTTTTCACAGGTTCGTCTTTGATATCTTCGTCTTTTGCTTCGAATTCTTCATCGGCAGGAAGGACGGAGACAGAAGAGAGCTTCTCGTTGTTTCTGAGGGTGATGATCTTGACACCGACTGTGTTACGGCCGGTTTCGCTGACCTGACTTAAGGAAGTGCGGATCGTTGTGCCGTGATCGGTGATAAGGATGATATCTTCATCGCCGTGGACATTCTTAATGACGAACAAGCCGCCGTTCTTATCGGTTTCACGGATGGTTCTGACACCCTTGCTGCCACGGGAGGTGATACGGTATTCTTCGCCAGCAGTGATCTTTCCGTAACCATTGTTGGATAAGGAGAAGATCTTGTTTCCGTCGATAGAAGTGACAAGACCGACAACATGGCATCCTTCGGATAAGTCGATGCCTTTGACACCGGTTGCTGTTCTTCCCATGCAACGGACATCATTTTCCTTGAAGGTGCAGACCTTGCCTTCGCTGGAGCCTAAGGAGACAAGAGCGTTGCCGTCTGTGACTCTGACATCCAACAATTCATCGCCTTCACGTAAGCTGATAGCAATCTTACCATTGACATTGATGTTCTCAAAGTCTTTGGCTTCAGAGCGTTTGACAATACCATCTTTTGTTGCGAAGAAGAGGTAGGTATTCTCGCTGTAATCGTTCATAGAGATGATTGCAGTGACTTCTTCCTTGTCGAGCAATCTGAGAAGGTTGACAATCGGGATACCCTTGCTTGTTCTGTTGCCTTCCTGGATCTGATAACCGCGGCAGTGATAGACACGGCCGAAGTTCGTGAAGAAGAGGACATCGGTCTTTGTTCTGGAATGACGCAAGATCTTGATATCATCATCGGCTTTTGTCTTCATGCCCTGAACACCGACACCGCCTCTGTTCTGGGTGCGGAATTCATCCGGATCGACTCTCTTGATATAGCCGCCCTTTGTGAGGAAGATGAGGATTTCCTTGTTCGGGATGAGATCTTCATCGCTCTCATCATAATCGTAATCGGCGATCTCTGTTCTTCTCTCATCGCCGTATTTCTTCTTGATGACCTCAAGCTCTTCGATGAGGACATTTTCAAGTGTCTCTTTGTTGGAGAGGATGTCGTTGTAGTGATTGGTATCGCTGACAAGAGCGTTCTTTTCATCGAGATACTTCTGCTGTTCAAGACCGGTAAGTCTTCTTAACGGCATATCGAGAATGGCCTTGCACTGGATTTCATCGAAGTTGAAGCGTTCGATAAGTCTTCTTGTCGCTTCTTCTCCGGTCTTGGAAGAACGGATGATGTGAACAGTCTCATCGATAGCATCGCAAACAGCGAGAATGGCATCGATGATATGGATTCTTGCCAAAGCCTTGGCAAGATCATACTGTGTTCTTCTGGTGATGATGGTTTCCTGATGATCGATATAGATCTTCATCGCCTGCTTCATGTTGAGAATGCGAGGCGTTCCATTATCAAGAGCGAGCATATTGACAGCGAAAGAAGACTGAAAAGAGGTGTAGCGGAAGAGGTGGTTCAATACCAATTCCGGAATGGCGCCTTTCTTCAGAATGACGACAAAGTGAGTGCCCATCTTATCGGAAGTGTAGTCCGCGACATTGGAAATGCCTTCGATGGTCTTGTTGTCGACAAGATCGGAGATCTTTTTGGCAAGGTCTCTCTTATTGACCATATAAGGAAGCTCAGTAAAGACAATCTCAGTATGGCCGGCTTTTTCTTCTGTGTAATATTTGGAGCGGACTTTGACAGATCCTCTTCCAGTTTCGAAGTATTCTTTGATTCCCTTTCTGCCTAAGATGATGCCGCCTCCAGGGAAGTCAGGTCCTTTGATGATCTGCATGAGATCTTCAACGCCCATCTCAGGAGTTTTGATAAGGGCCTGGACGGCACTGATTGTTTCATTGAGGTTATGCGGCGGAATGGAGGTAGCCATACCGACAGCGATACCGGAAGACTCATTGCAAAGAAGGTTCGGGAAACGAGAAGGAAGAACGACAGGTTCCTTTCCGTCTGCGTCATAGGTATCGATGAAAGGAACGGTGTCCTTATCGATATCTCTTGTCATCTCCAATGCGATTTTGGATAATCTGGCTTCGGTGTAACGGGCTGCTGCAGGTTCATCGCCGTCTGGTGAACCGAAGTTACCATGGCCTTGAACGAGCGTGTAACGCATGGCGAAATCCTGTGCGAGACGGCACATTGCCATGTAGATGGAGGAGTCGCCGTGCGGGTGATATTTACCCATGACGTCACCGACGACACGTGCGGATTTCTTAAACGGCTTATCCGGTGTGACGCCCATCTCCCACATATCGTAGATGATTCTTCTCTGAACAGGCTTCATACCGTCTCTTGCATCAGGGATGGCACGACTTGTCAAAGTGGAGACGGCATAGTCGAGGAAGGAGGACTTGATCTCAGGACCGAATTCATCCGGTGTGACACCAGGAGTGATGCCTTCCTGAAGACCTACGATTCCTGCACCCTTCTTTTCAGCTGCTTCTTTATCGGAAATTTCTTCGTTTTCTTCGACGTTTTCAACAGAAGATTCTTCGGAGGCATCCGTTTTTTCTTCTTCTTCGTTTATTTTCTTTTCTTCATTTTCTGACATTCTGTTCACCTCCTTTAGATATCAAGATTCTTGACGAACTTCGCATTGGCGGAAATATATTCCTTACGAGGCTCGACATTTTCGCCCATCAGATCGATCAATGCATCATTGGCTTCCTGCATATCTTCGATCGTGACCTGAAGCATACGTCTATGATTCTTATCCATAGTCGTCTCATTGAGCTGACTAGGATCCATTTCACCTAAACCTTTATAACGCTGCAAAGCATATCTTGCATTGCTGGGAAGATGAGACTTGATTCCTTCAAGCTCATCATCATTGAAGGCGTAATAATGATGTCCCTGATAGGTGAGACGGTAGAGAGGAGGCTGTGCGATATAGAGATGGCCTGTTTCGACAAGCGGTCTCATAAAGCGATAGAAGAAGGTCATCAACAGAATTCTGATATGGCTACCGTCGACATCAGCATCGGTCATGATGACGACTTTGTCATATTTGATTTTGCTGACATCGAACTGTTCGCCCTGTCCGGCACCGATAGCGGTGACCATGTTATAGATTTCAGCATTCTTTTCGATTCTCTGGGCCTGAGCCTTTTCGACATTGAGAATCTTACCTCTTAACGGAAGGATGGCCTGCGTTCTTGCGTCTCTTCCACGGACAGCGGAACCGCCTGCGGAGTTACCCTCGACGATGAAGAGTTCGCGTTCGCTGGGATCTTTGGAGATGCAGTCGACCAATTTGTCGGGAAGACCGCCGCCGACACCGAGTTTTCCCTGGGCGGCTGCTCTTGCTCTTTCTGCTGCTTTTCTTCCTTTGTATGCGGATTCGACTCTGCTATACCATGCCTTTCCTTCGGCAGGATGTTCCATGAGATATTCTTTTAAGAAGTCACCGACGATGGAGGATGTGATCTTTCTGACTTCATCGTTTCCGAGTTTGTCCTTGACCTGACCTTCGTACTGCGGGTTGGTGTGCTTGACACTTAAGACGACAGTCAGACCTTCTAAGCAGTCATCGCTTCTGAAGTTCTCGTCGTTGTCTTTCAGGAATCCTTTGGTGCGGAAGTAGTTGTTGAGCTCTCTTCCGATAGCAAGACGGAAACCTTCTTCGTGGGTTCCGCCGCCGTTGGTGCGGATGTTGTTGCAGAAGGAATTCATATTGAGAATACCGGATTTTGTCGGCTGGAATGCGGCTTCGACGATGACGGTTGTCGGTTTGACATCAAGTCCGCCGGTCTGAACGGTGGAAGCGCCGTTGCAATAGGGGATATCTTCGAAAACTCTGTCTTTGGATTCGTTGATGAAACGGACATATTCGGTGATGCCATCGTTGAAGCAATAATGAGCGGAGTGGACATTCTCCGGATCTCTGACATCATCGATTGTGATATCGACACCGCGAGTGAGATATGCGGTCTGTCTTAAATAAGTGGCGATTGTCGGGAAATCGAAAGTGGTGGTCTCTTTGAAGATCAAAGGATCGGGTGTGAACTCGACAGTCGTTCCTGTCTTGTCTTCCGGGCAGTCTCCGATGACTTCAAGTCCAGGAGCGATGGTGTGGCCGCCGTTTTCAAAACGGATTCTATGAATCTTGCCATCGCGATAGACGGTGACTTCGACATAGGTGGACAAAGCGTTGACGGCTTTGACACCGATGCCGTGAAGACCACCTGAAATCTTGTATCCTGTCTTGTCGTTGAACTTTCCGCCTGCGTGAAGGATGGTGTAGACGGTTTCGACAGTGGAGATTTTGGAAGTGGGGTTGATATCGCAAGGAATACCACGGCCATCGTCTTCGACGCGGACTCTGTTGATCGGATTCTCCTTTGTGCCGGGGAGAATGGTGACCTTGATGTGTTTGCAGAATCCGGCCATCGCTTCATCGATACCGTTATCGACGGCTTCTCTTACAAGATGATGAAGACCACGGCTGGAAGTTGTACCGATGTACATACCAGGACGCTGACGGACGGCTTCAAGTCCCTGAAGAATCTCGATGTCGGCTCCGGTGTAGTCATCCTTTGCCTTCATCTTGGCTTCTTCCTGGGCGGTGTTCATGTCGACGTGTTCGACATGCTGCTCTTCGAAGTCTTCTTCCTTCGGTTTTTCCTCGACTGTTTTTTCAACAGGCTTCTTATCACCACCGAGCTGTTCATCGCTAGCGACCTGAGCAACCTTTTTCTGCTGCTTTTCGAGTTCTTTCTGACGCTGCAATGCTTTTTCGTCAATCAGCTCTTTGTTTTCTTCATTCATTTGTTTTTACCTCCTGAATCTGTTGGTTTTTGTTTGTCTTGAACAAGGCATAGTCTTCGAATCCGCCACGGATTGTCGTTCCTGTGACGAACACTTGTTGGTTTTCGTTGTGGATGAGGGACAATAGGTTTCTGCATCTTCTGTCATCCAAATCCGATGTGACATCATCCAATAGTAGGATGGGTACATCGCCTAGCGTCTTGGCGAATTCGTCCAGAACAGCTAATTTCAGGCTCAAGGAAGCGAGTCTGTTCTCGCCTTGGCTTCCATATCCCGAAAGGCTGTTTCCGTCCAATACGCCTAACAAATCGTCTCTGTGAGGCCCAATGATTGTGACCTTCTTCAGACTCTCGTTTGACTTTGTCGATTCAAAGTATTTCATGGAGAGTTCCTGATAACGCCTCTGATCTGCTTCTAGCGGGCAGTTTGTCTTGTAGGATAAGGAGAAGTTTCTGTCTCCTTCTTGGAAAAGTAAGGAATAGTATCTGTTTGCACTTTTTGAAAGCTTTGCAATCAGATCGCTTCTGTCTTTGACAATCCTGTAGGAAAGATTGATCAGCTCGTTTCTCAATACATCGATGACATCGCTGTCGTAATTCTGCTGCAGAGCAGTGTTTCTTTCTTTTAACAGCTTCTTGTATCTTCCGATAGCGAAGAGATATTGTGGGGACAATTGGCTGAGAGCCTCATCGAGGAATTTTCTTCTTGTCTCTGGATCATCTTTGAAGAAGAAGACAAGGGAAGGATCATAATAGACCGCCAATAGCTTTCTTAGAATCTTGGATAAGGAATTGACCTTTTCGCCATCGACGGCAAATACCTTGTAATTGCTGCCGATAAGGCATGATAGAGAGTGATCTTGATCATCTTTAGTGGAATGATACTCCAGATAGATTGATGCGGATTGTTCGCCTTTTCTGATAAGCTCACTGTTATCTGCTTTTCGAAAGCTTCTTCCGATCGTCAGATAATAGATGGCTTCGATGACATTGGTCTTACCTGTTCCGTTGTCTCCGGCAAGATAGATCCTGTCTTTCGGAAAGGAACAATCCAGATCTTCATAACAGCGGAAGTTATGAAGAACTAGTCTTTTGACATACATATCTGATATTTCTTTTCGTTGATGGTGATGACATCACCGACTCTGATTTTCTTTCCACGTCTCTCTTCTTTTTCTCCGTTGAAGGTAACGTTGTTTTCGGCCAAGAAAATCTTTTCTTCTCCGCCTGTCTGAACAAGGTCCAAGAACTTCAGAATCTGACCAAGAGTGACATAGTCACCTTTGATGAAAATTGTTGTGTCATTCTTTGTCATAACATATCCCCCCTTATAACATATTGTATTTTTATCAAACATATATATTATATATAATATATATAGTAAAGGAAAGCCAAAAGTTGACAAATTTCATTGAAAAAGCGCATAATAGAAAATGTTGATGGTATAATGAAAAACAGTATAGGAAACATAAACATGAACACTGAATTAGAACAGATCAAAGAAAACAGTCTTTCTGATATGACACTTGAAAAACTGTCTTCTTTTTATTCGCTGTTTGCAGACAAAACGAGACTCACTTTGATTTGCTTGCTTAGCAACAACAAACTCTGTGTGAATGACATTGCAGAAATCATGGAAATGTCACAGTCAAGAGTCTCCCATCAGCTTGCGGTCTTAAGAAAGCATGATATCGTCACTTTCTACAGACAGGGAAAACAGGTTCTTTACACTTTGACAGATAACCATATCAAAGATCTGTTCAATACAGGACTTGAACATATTTCTGAAAAAGACGAACAAGTCTATATCGATAAGAAAAAGCGAGAAAGATAAGAAAATATTATAAAGGCAACCTGAAATAATACTTATGGGTTGCCTTTTAAAACGGAACAAAAAAATCCTTGGTTTCCCAAGGATTTGATTTGCACGATGGTGGATCTTAAGAGACTCGAACTCTTGGCCCACTGATTAAGAGTCAGTTGCTCTACCAACTGAGCTAAAGATCCAAGTGATTTTCAGTGCTTGTAAATTATAATACCTTAATCAATACAATGCAAGAAAAAAATTACAAATTTAGTTTTCATACCAAGTGCAACACCTAGGAGATTTCTTGAGGTGGGGTGCACTGCATAATTTATTTTCCTACGAATTTTAAAAATATGATAATCGTAACACCTCAAATATAGGGTTTTAGCCTAAAGTCAGGTTTGATCATATTTTATTATTGACAATCTATTTAAAAGCAAAAATCAATTACACTCTATTTGAACTTTACTGCATTAATGATTTTTATATCAATACGCTATATTCATTATAACTATTGAAATATACAAGGCCACTTTTATAATAGTGTCTATAAGGGGAAACACTATGTTAGATAATGAAAATTATAAATTTCTCTTGGAGATCGGCTTCACTTTAAATGAAGCAAAAGTTTATTTGACTTTATTGCAAAATAGGTACTTAAATGGGTACGAAATAAGCAAACTTTCTAACGTATCTCGTTCTTTGGTTTATGACGTAATTGATAGATTGGTTGCTAAAGGCTTCATTTTAAAAAGTGAAGGCCAGATAAATTATTATTGTGCTTTACCATATGATAAAGTTATTGAAAAAATCAGAAATGATAATATTAATAAATTAAACGTAGCCAGAGAGAAATTGAAAAATTATTCTCGTATAGAAAATGAATCTGAGTATATTTTCAATATTAAAGGAATAGATGAATTCTTTAGCAAGGCAAATGATTTAATATTGAACGCTGAAAAAGAGATTTCTATTTCTATTTGGAAAGAAGACTTTCCTAAAATCGAGGAAAGTTTATCGATTGCTTCTAAAAAGGGCATTAAAATTTATATCTTTAGTTTTTCAGATATAACTTTTCCTTCCGGTGAGATATTTTCCTATCAACTTAAAGATCCAACCTCCTTATTTCCGTATAGAAGAATAAGCATAGTTGTTGATGGTAAGGAAGTGATTATCGGAGAAAACGCAGGAGATAAATCAATATGTGTTCTTTCCAAAAATCACGCTCTTGTCTCTATGACTACCGATGAAATTGTTCTTAATATTTTTTGGCTGAAATATATCAAATCAAAAGGCTTATTAAAAAACAATGCTACTTTGTAGTGCACCCCTCTCACTGGACCAAGGAGCAATAGCAATGATGGATGGATTCCAGGGAATCCATCCATCGGCGC
>CAKUXT010000037.1 GCA_934700375.1 uncultured Bacilli bacterium
TCTTAACGCCGAACCTAACATCGTCGTCAACTCTGGATTAGGAAGTGCACAGATGGCAAAAGACGAAGTCGAATACTGCAACGGAAGTCAAGGAAGATATGCATCTCTCCGCCCTCAGAAAGAGAGCTACAACGTGAAGTACTTCTCTATCGGAAACGAGATGAATGGCGATTGGCAGTTAGGACATACTGACATCAACACTTACACAGAAAGACATAACACCTTTGCCAAAGCGATGAAAAGCGTCGATCCGAACATCAAGATCATCGCAGTCGGAGACAACGCATCCTCTTGGACACAGGCTATGGTGAATGCATGTAAGAGTCAAATGGATTACACAAGCGAACACTTCTACGCCGAAAGAGTCGAAGACAATGTCAAAGATCATATCCTCTCCATGAAGAAACAGGCTGAGATGAGAATCAACAATCACCGCAACATCAATGGAATCGGTGATATCAAGATGGCCATTGATGAATACGCCTATATGAATGCAGAAGTCCCTTCCAGAATGAAGGACGGCATGGGCATAGCAAGCGGTGTCAATGAGATGATCAAAAACGGAGATGTCGTATCTATCGCCTGTTACTCCTCTACTGTCAATGCAACACAAGGACAGATCATCACCGATAACTTCGCCTCTTACTTAGAAGGAAGCGGATATGCATTGTCTCTCTATAAAGACAATCTCAAGAATCACTATCTCCCCATGAAGTATCGTCTCTCATCAGGCGATGAATACTATGAGGCGATCATGACGATCAACAAAGAGAAGAACGAAGTCGCTCTTGCAGTCATCAATACGACAGACAAGATTCTGAAATTCACCAACAGACTTTTCAAGAAAGGTATCACACAGGATATCGTCCAAGGTGAATTCCTAGAATCTACAAACTCCTCTAAAGGAGATGAACTGAAACGAACAAAGCGCACCCTAAATGCCGAATATGCAGTAGTCGAGCCTATGTCGATATCCGTGACGACGTTGAAACTATGACATGGAGGTAAAGAAAATGAAAAAGAATGTCATGATGTTACTCTCTCTCATCCTCTCCTTAGGCTTAGCAGGCTGTGGAAACAACACAGAAAAGAAAACTGATGCACCGACTGAAAAGCCAAGTGTCAATGAAACCACAAAGCCAACTGAAGCACCTGCAACTGAAGCTAAGCCGCCTGTCACTGAAGCCGTCAAAACACCTTTGGCTAGCATCAGCAATTTCAAAGTCATTCGTAATGAAGAAGGAAAATGGGTGGTTCAGTTTGATGCTGTCGAACATGCAACGACCTATCTTCTCAACGTGAAAATCGGTGAAAGCAGCTTTATCGATGCTGAAATCACAAACGATCACATCATCAATCCTGGAGCAGATGCCGGAACTTATACTTTCTCTTTAGTCGCAAGCGATTCGACAAAAACATATCTTGATTCTGAAGCAGCCACATTTGAAATCGTCGTCGAACTCTATAACGACACCGATATCGAAGGCATCAAATACACAGGAAGAAAAGAAAACAACATTCCTGTCGGAAACTATCATATCGTCTATGCTGATGGCTCTACATTCGATGGAACACTGACTGAAGAGTTCAAGAGAGCAAATGGCAAACATCAGTATCCTAACAAGATGTACTATGAAGGCGAATTCGTAAACGATCAGTTTGAAGGCGAAGGTATGTTCACCTGGTCGATGACTGGAAACTGGAAAGACGGAAACACCTATAAAGGAAAATTCGTCGGCGGAAACTACAACGAACAGGTCGGCACCTACTATACAGCCGCCAACTGGACAAGACCGATTGATTATAATGGCATCTTGAACTTCACCGGAACAATGGGTCCCGCTTTCGGTGCTCCTGGTAAAGCAGGAACAACAGGAAAAGGTGAATTCTCCTTTGCAAACAACAGCATCTATAGCGGCGACTTGCTTAAAGGCGCTAATGACTGGGACTTCATGCGTTCCGGTTGGGGAAAGAACACCTGGACTGTAACAGAACCAGCAGGATGGATCACAGGCGGTGATGCTTCCTACACCATCGACAACTTCGAAGGTCAGTTCGATCAGCCTGCACACGGCTGGATCTATGGTGATGGCATCTGGTACTTCAAGAAGGACGGAAAGCCTTTCGGCTATGTCAAAGGCAGTTGGGATGGCGGAACTCGTCTTGGTGCCAACACCATGGAACTCACCATTCAGGAAGAATACAAGGACGCCAAAGATCTGACTCCTGCAATCTAAGACAATGAAAAAGTTATTGAAGTCTCTGCTTCTGTTATCTTTTCTCCCTGTGGCTTTGACTTCCTGCTCTCATGAAGAGAAGCCAACAACAAGTGAAATGAAAGAAACAGAAGTTCAAGAAAAACTAGAAGAAGTGAAAGATTATGTCTTATCCCCTGATGCTACCTATACCGGTAGCATCAACGATAAAAAAGAACTCTCCGGAAAAGGTGTCATCAAATACAAGAACAAAGACACCTTGACTGGACAGTTCAAAAACAATAAGCCTGATGGTGAGATGCTCTATACCATCTATGAATCAGGAGATACCTTCAAAGGAACAGGCGAATTCTTAGAAAACTATCTGTTCTCCTTTCTGGAAGGAAAGTACTCTTACGCAAAAAACAAGAGAACTTACGAAGGAAAATTCAAAAACAACCTCTTCGATGATGATAATGCAGTCTTCTCATTCGGAACTGGGACTTCCTATCATGGTCCCTTTAGAGAAGGAAGCAATATCGGTCAGATCGGAACAATGTACTATCCGCCCTCTGTCATGAAAGGCGAAGGTGTCTGGTGGATCAAAGGAAAGATGATTGCCTTAGGAAAAGTCCAAGGCAACACCATCGTCAAAGGATTCATCCGCTTCAATGACCGCTCCACCTATGAAGGAGATATCTACTTCGATGGCGGAAGCGGATACTTCCGTTTGGGAGACGGCGTACAGGATTTCACCGAGTGCAATTACACCGGTGATATCGTCGGCGGTCCGAAGAACGAATACCTGCATAAATATGTCGGAAAGTTCGACTATCGTATCTCCCAGTGGATCTACGGAAATGGTGTCATGTATTTCACTGATGTCAATCAAACGCCGACAAGCTATCTGCCTGGATTCTACACCTCGACAAAACTCTTGAAGAGCTATGACGGAAACGAAGATGATATCGTTCTCCTTGAAGGTTACAACAAGAGCATGAAATGCGAATATCATCCTCAGCAGGGAAGAGTCGATTCCTATCTTTCCAAATATGGAAAGAAACAGGCCAAGATCCTCTTTGCCGGAGACAGCTATCTCGATATGTGGCAAAGAGAGTACAACATCACAAGTTACGAAGATGATATGAAAGGCTACGACTGTATCAATGTCGGAATCGGCGGAACAATCTGGGAAGAGTGGAACTATCTAAGAGAGAATCTTGTTCTCCCTTATTGCAGTGATCAGATTGTCTTCCATTTAGGATTCAATGATCTTCATATGGGTGCAACACCTAAAGAAGCCTTTGCTTCCGCAAAGAAGATGATCGAAGGAATCAGAAAAGAGAGACCTGCTATCCGATTCTATCTTCTCTCAGTCGAGCCCTCTCCTGCCTTCTCTTCCTATCTTGCTTTAGAGAAGGAGCTCAACAAGCTCTACAAAGAATACGCAGACAGTGATACGAATATCCATTTCATCAACTCTGCATCCTTATTCATGAATGGTGAAAACACCATCTCTGACTTATCCTCCTACTTCATCTCCGATATGGTTCACATGAACAAAAAGGGATATGACAGATGGGTGAAGCTGATCAAAGAAAGCATTGATGCTTAGAAAGGAAAAATCATGAAAAAATCAAAAGCAGCCATCGGATTGCTCAGCATGCTGTTGCTTTGCTCTTGTGGAAACACACCAAAAGCAAGCGAAACACAGACGCCGACGACAGAAAAAGAAGTCGATACAGACAACGGATACTTTGAAAGAGAAGACGTTGAAGGAAACCTCTACAAAGGAAACTTCGTCAACGGCTTATATGACGGATACGGCGTCATGGAATATGCTACCGGAACCGTCTATGAAGGAACCTGGAAAGAAGGGAAGTGGGAAGGTACCTGCAAGATCACATGGGATTCCGGATGCATCTATTCCGGTCAAGCTCATGATGGCGCGATGCACGGCATCGGCTACATGATCTGGACGATGGGTGATTACTACTACGGCGAATGGAGAAACGGCAATCCTAACGGCGCCGGAACAAAGTACTACATGGTCGACTCCACCGCTGAAGATGTCCAGCATCAGTACAACATCTATACCGGCGATATGAAGAACGGCCTCAAAATCGGAAAAGGCACAATGAGATATTCATTCGGTGCCATGTACGACGGAGACTGGGATAACGATGTCCGTCAGGGACATGGAACTGTCTACTGGGAACCCGGTACTGAATTCCTGAAGTTTGAAGGCGACTTCAAAAACGACTGGATTGATGGACAGGGTACTATGTATTACTCCGATGGAAGAATCATCTCCGGAACCTTCAAAGGTGTCGACCTGGTTTCAGGCGACAAGGAGGTGGCATCCTTGCAATCCTTTCGTTAACCGAGAAAAGAATACAGATCTCTCTTCTTCCACGCTGATGTTAGGAGCTTCCTATTTCTCCTTCTGGAAGAGTGTAAAAGAAGATATCGGAGGAGACTTCAAGCCTGTCAACTTTGCAATCGGCGGAACGACCGCAGATTTCTGGAGCAAGAATGTCAAAGAACTCGATAATCTGACTTCGGCTCCCAAAAGAGTTCTCATCAGAATGGGCGGAAATGACTTCTCCCAGAATAAGACAGTAGAAGAGACAACCGCCGCTATCAGTCATGTCATCGATTATCTCTTAGCAAGATTCCCAGAGGCAGAGATTGACTACACACCTCTTGTCCCCTCGCCCTGTAAGATGAATGACGGAAGAAATGAAAATCAGCAGGCTCTGAACAAAGAAGTCAAAGCGATCATCAAGAATAAAGCGCTTGATCGACTCAGATACTTTGAGACAGAAGATTTCGTCTATCTTCCCAAAGGCGAAAAGAGCAAATACTACGATAAGAACAAAGACTTATACTTGAATGAGAGTTTCTATTTGGATGATGCTCTTCACTTCAACGAAAAAGGCTATAAGGCCTTTGGAGAAGCGCTTCGTCCCTATCTGGTATAAAATAAAGAAAGGAGATAAACGCCATGAAAGATTTAAATCAGGCCAATGACTATCTGAAGAAAAGAAAAGTCATCAAAGACGAGTTTCGACCTTCCTATCATCTTTCCCCCACTTATGGATGGTGCAACGATCCTCACGGCATCGTTTACTTTCATGGTGTTTATCATATCTTCTTTCAATACAACCCTTATGATACGAAAGCCGAAAATGTATTCTGGGGCCATGTGACAAGCAAAGACCTAATTCATTTCTCTAAAACAACTTGTGCAATCGCTCCTGATATGCCTTATGACAATTCTGGTTGTTGGTCGGGTTCTTCTATTGTCATAAACGATAAACTCTATTTAGTCTACACTGGATTCTCGCTACATGATGATGGCAAATACTACCAGACTGTCAACATCGCAGAAAGCGAAGACGGATTCACCTTTGTAAAGTCCTCTCTCAATCCGATCATCGACAGCAAAGATATTCCCTCCTGTGCTTCCATCTATGACTTCAGAGATCCTTGTGTCTTTGAAAGAGACAATAAACTCTATATCATCATCGGAAGCAAATCGATGGACGAGAAAGAAGCGATGCTTCTTCTCTATGAAGGAGAAGACATTCATCATTTCCGCTTCTTGAAGAAGCTGGTCTCTTCCTCATCTTTTGGTACGATGTTCGAATGCCCGAATCTTGTCACTTTTGCTGACAGAGACTACATCATCATGTCACCTCAGAACATCAAAGAGAAGAATGGTGATTTTGCAAATGTCTCCTCTTGTGTTTACTTCCCTTTGGATAAAGATTTCATCCATAAGGAACAGCACATAGAGAAAGTCAAAGAGATCGATCATGGTTTGGAATTCTATGCTCCAACTGTCTACGATAAAGAAAAACTTGTTGTCAGCTGGATGCAGATGTGGGGAAGAAGATATTATCTTGATGAAATCAGAAACGATTTCATCAACTCCTTCTCCCTGTTCAAAAAGATAGTCGAAAACAAAGATGGAGAACTCTCCTTCATTCCGCTTGATATGAAAGACGTTATGAAGGAAGTCAGAAACGAAACAATCCTTTTAGACGGCAAGAAAGAAATATCAAGAAGTGATTCTTCTCGCTTCAGGTTATCCTTTGATAAGAAAGACGACCTGATGATGACGTTCTCTTTCTTCGATTCTAAAAAAGACACTGTCTATTTCAGAATCGATTGCAGAAACAATCGATATGAATTAGATAGAAGAGGAGTTTCCATTCCGTTATTAGGAGTTGATCCATCCTTTGCAAAGACCGGATTCCGTTATCTTAACAAAAAGATTCCATCCCATCTTGAATTCGATATCTATGTCGATAAGAGTTATGTCGAAATCTTCTTTGATGATTACAAAGAAAGCTTCTCTTTCATCAACTTCTCAAAGGAAAGTGGATTCTCCATAGAGAGCAATATGCCTCTATCCGTTATAATGAAAGAAGAAATAATCGAGGTTAAATAATATGATACTTGTCATCGGTGAAATTTTGATGGATATGATTGGAAATACTGCTAAAGATTCCTTAGATGTCATCGGAAAACTAGGCGGTGCTCCTTTCAATGTTGCAAGCGACTTGGCTGATTTATCCATTCCTGTCTCTTTCCATGGAGTCTTAGGAAAAGATGTCATCGGTGATTTCTTATCCGATCAATTGAAGGATGTGAAGGATAACTTATCCTTGTCTCTTTCAAGAAGAGAAGACAAGATGACGACAATCGCCTTCTTCTTAAAGGACAAAGGCGATTTCCAGTTCTTAAGAAAAGCAGGTGCAGATTATGACTTCAATAAAGAAGAACTTCTCTCTCTTCCTTATCAGAGAGCATCTATTATCCACTTCGGTTCTCTTTTCCTTTCTGATAAAAACGCAAGAGAGACAATCTTCTCCGCAATCAAAGACTACAAGAAAGAAAAGAAACTCATCTCCTTTGATGTCAATTTCCGTTCTGATATTTTCAAAGAAGGAGAAGATTATCTCTCCTATTACAAAGAGATGATTTCATTAGCGGATATCATCAAGACGACAACAGATGAATTAGAAATGCTGACAGGTGAAAAAGAACTGACAAGCGGCTTAAAGAAACTAGGCGAGCATAAAATCATCTTAATTACAGATGGAAAGAATGGTTCCTATTCTTACTATCACAATCATCTCTATTTCAAAAAGAGCATTCCTGTAAAACCGATCGATACGATCGGATGCGGAGATTCCTTTATGGCAGGAAGTCTATCTTATTTATATAACAAAGATATCGACTCTTTGAAGGAAGAAGATATCGATGCATTATTAGAGCGTGGTAACTTATGCGGAAAGAAAACATGCCTCGTCACTGGGGCCTTACACGCCTATCGCTCTATCAATGATCTGGAGGACAAATATGAAACTGATCGATAAACTGAAGAAATCCTTTGCCGAAAAGAAAGAGAAGAAGGAAAAGAACAAAGCCAGAGAGAAGTATCATAAAGAGGTTCTCTCTGAAGAGAAGAAAAGACAGGCAGAAGAGAAAGATATTCCTGTCTCTTATATCTCATTAAGACACATCAATAAGATCTATGACAACCATATTCAGGCTGTCTATGATTTCAATCTGGATATCGACAAGAACGAATTCATCGTCTTTGTCGGTCCTTCCGGTTGCGGAAAGTCAACGACTTTGAGAATGATTGCAGGATTAGAAGACATCACCAGCGGTGACTTATATATCGATGGTGTCTACTCCAATGATCTAACACCGAAGGAAAGAGATATCTCTATGGTCTTCCAATCCTATGCGCTCTTCCCCAATATGACTGTCTATGAAAACATCGCCTTTGGTCTGAAGATCAATCATACAGAAAAGAAAGAACTCGATGAGAGAGTCAGAAAAGCAGCTGAGATCTTACAGCTCAGTGATTATCTTGACAGAAAACCGGCTAACTTATCAGGCGGTCAGATGCAACGTGTCGCTTTAGGAAGAGCAATCGTAAAGAACTCCAAGCTCTTCTTGATGGATGAACCTCTTTCTAACCTCGATGCAAAGTTAAGAGTCTCGATGAGAAGCGAAATCGTCGACCTTCACAATAAGATCAATGCAACGACAATCTATGTCACACACGATCAGACAGAAGCGATGACGATGGCTGATAGAATCGTTGTCATGAACAAAGGCTATGTCCAGCAGATCGGAACACCGAAAGAGATCTACAATCATCCTAAGAACAGATTTGTTGCGACATTCGTCGGTTCTCCTAGCATGAATCTGCTTCCTGTCAGATATTCTGACAAGAAGCTCATCCTTGAAAACGGCTATGAGATCAGTGTCGAAAAAGACTATCAGAGTCTATTAGAAGAGTTCTATAAGAATGAGATCGAACAGGATGAGAAGTGGATTCTTGAAAACAGTGATACACAGAATCAGATTCTTGTTAAACCGCTGATTGAAGAAAAACAGAAGATGATAGCAAGACTGAAAGAGGCCTTGGAAAAGAAAGACAATGCTCTTATTTTAGGTATCCGTCCTGAAGGCATCAAGGCTTATAAAGAGAAGACTGATGGCCTTTTAGAAAGAAAGGTCATCGTCTCTGAGTTATTAGGAAGCGAATACTATCTCCACTTCCGTCTTGATGATAAGACAAAGCTTGTTGCAAAAGCATCTGCTGATGAAAGCTACAGCATCAACGAGATTGTTTATCTTGAATTCATGAAAGACAAGCTTTGCATCTTCGATCCTATCACTGAGAAGAATATCGAATAGACTGCTCTTTTAGAAATCGTAGCTTGTCTTTCCTAATGCGAAAGTCAGATAGTGCGGGATTGTAATAATATCCCCTGTTTCACTAATATTATAATCTCCGATTTTGATTAGCTTTGTTTTTCCATAATGTTCCGGTTGCTTCATCACTGTCTTACTAGCTTTGGTATTGCCAGTAGTCGCTTTTGCTTCTACCAAAGTAGCATATCCCTGATAGGCAATGACAAAATCAATCTCCAATCCGCTGTTCTTAGAAAAGTAATAGGGTTCAATACCAGCTTTGCTTAAGGAATCAAACACAAGAGCTTCATAAATAGCTCCTTTACCTTGTCCTAAATTTCCTTTGTTGATCCCAGCTAGAGTATCAATACCATACATAGAAAGAACAATGCCGATGTCTTCAGGAAAGACTTTGAACTGTGATTCTATCTTCTGACCGGAAAGAGGCAATGCTGGGACTTCAAGATTGAAGACTTTTGATATGATATGAGCCTGTCTTAAATATTCAATAGCATCATTTTTATCGTATTGTGTTCCGCTTGACACATTCGATACGATAAATCGTTTGTTTTCCTTTGCTAAAAATGTTGGTATCAAATCAAATACGTTTTGAATTCTAGATACTTCAGCAGGTTTGAAAATAGGATCTCCGTTTTTGTCTTTTCGTCTTCCGAAATCGCTCTTCATATCGAAGACAGTACTATTCAACACTTGATATGCATCGACAATTCTTTGCGTTCTCAGGTATTCTTTAATGGCTTTCGGAAATCCGCCTAAACATGCATATTTCAGAAATTGGGATTTGAAAATCTGATGAATGCTTTCAGGTATTTGTTTTTTATCATAGAAATAAGATAGTAGATTATCAATTTGTTTATCTTTATATCCTAAGGTCCATAAAAACTCTTCAAAATCCATCGTTTTCATCGGAAAGATATCTTCATAACCAATCGGAGTAGGTGTCGTATCACCAATGACATATCCATTGATGCCTAGATAAGATCCGCTTCCAATAACAAAATATCTCCCATCATTTTTGAAATTCTTGAAAGAGAGCCTTGCTCTTGGGCAATCCTGAATCTCATCGAAGAATATCAATGTATTCTTTGAACCGAAATCAATTTGAGGAAAACGCAAAGAGATATTGGATATGAGTGTATCGACCTACAGACTATTCTCAAAATCAGAGCAAAAGTCCTTATTGGTCCAAAAGTTCATTTCAACCAATTGAAGATGATTTCTTTTTGCGAATTCACGGACAGCCTCTGTCTTTCCGCATTGACGGATGCCAACCAATAATGCAGAAGACCTGTTTTCTTTCTTTAGCCAATCATCCAATTCTTGATCTATCTTTCTTCTGAAATATGTAGATTAGCACGATAAATTATGAAGGTATTTTCAAATTGGCTTATGAAAATGCCTCCGTTCAGGATTGTGTCCTAAAAACGAAGGCCTGTTTACTATGATTATGCGATTCCGAAGAAACGCTCGAGGAATTTCATTATCTTGGCAATGACGCCCTGCTTCTTTGTGCTTCTGTTTCCTTTGCCGAACCTGGAAACAGGTGGAAGGATTTTCTCGATATCAGTGCCTGTGGTCTTCACCCCGCCGCTTTCGAAGCAGTCATCGATGAACTGTCTTGTCTCATTCTCTTTCAGGTTCTCTGAAGCAATGATTTCCTTGAGTTCCTTTTCCTTCTCCTCGGCAACATAGCTTCTCCATTCGGAGACGACATCATCGACATCGTTAATGTTCTCAACGAAGTTCTCGATGAGCTGTTTCTTGGATCTAAGCTCCGGAGAGGAATCGACTGCTTTCCGGATGCTAATAAGAATCTCTTTATCTTCACAATGGGAATTGTGATACTTCTGAACAAGCATAAGGATGTAATCGATATTGATTTCCTGCTGTTTCAGAAGTTCAATCTCAAAGACGACGTCATCCTTGATATCGACGACTTCTCCACCTTGAGAGGTCATCTGGTCTTTTAGGTCGAGGTATTTTCCGCTGTAATCCTGGAAATCCATTTCGGAAAGCAGCTCTTTTCCCTGAAATTCATTAAAGGAATTGAGAAGGTTTCTCATCCTGAGGATGGCTCCGAACAGGGCGATGAAATCCTTCTGACTCTTCTCTCCCATGATTTCGGAATCCACAGGGAACTTGGCATTCAGTTCATCGACCATGCCGACATAGCCCTGCTTGGCATTTCCCTTATCGTCCTTATACCCGTAATAGTAGTCCTTGAAACCTTTGAGAAGCACGATTCCGCTTGCGTTCTTGTCTCCGAACAGGGCAATAGCATCATCGGTGTTCCTCTGAAGGTTTCTGAAGCACACGATGTTACCGAACGTCTTGATGGAATTGAGGATTCGATTGGTTCTGGAGAAAGCCTGAATCAATCCGTGCATCTTGAGATTCTTATCTACCCAAAGAGTATTCAAGGTCGTCGCGTCGAATCCGGTAAGAAACATGTTCACGACGATGAGGATATCGATTTCCCTGTTCTTCATTCTCAGGGAAACGTCCTTGTAATAGTTTTGAAACTTGTCGCTGGAAGTGTCGTAATTCGTGGAGAACATCTTGTTATAGTCATGGATGGCTCCTTCCAGGAAATCCCTTGAACTGGCATCCAAAGACTGGGTCTCGCCAGGATCCTCCTCATCGATGATTCCATCGGATTCCTCTTCGTTTGCGCCATAGGAGTAGATGAGTCCGACCTTCAGGTCTTTGCAGTCCGGTCTTTCGCCAATCTGTTTCTTGAACTCATTGTAATAGAGCTTTGCCATATCGATGGAGGCAACGGCAAAGATGGAATTGAAGCCATTGGCATGAATGCTCTGCTTAGTCTCCTTGACCTTGGTTCTGTCTTTGGCGGAGGCCACCTCCTCGACATTGTTCACTATGCTGTATTTGTAGGTCTTGGAATTTCTATATGTCTTCCTGTCGAAGTTATCCAGGATGTATTGCGTGACAAGAGAGATCCTATTCGGATCCATGTAGATTTTCTCTCTGTCGATATCCCAGACTTCCTCATCATCTATATCCTCTTTGGAATCGATGGTCTTTATATAGTCGACACGGAACGGAAGGACATTCTTGTCGTTGATGGCATCCACGATGGTATAGGCATGGAGCTGGTCTCCGAAGGCCTGCTGAGTCGTCTCCAGTTTCGGATTCTTGGATGTGCCGGAATTAACGGCGAAGATCGGAGTTCCCGTGAAGCCGAAGAGATGATATTTCCTGAAGCGCTTCGCGATTTCCGTATGCATCTCGCCAAACTGAGAACGATGACACTCATCGAAGATAAATACGATGTGTTTTCCATAAGCCGGATGCTCCTTGCATCCTTTGATGAAGGTGGAAAGCTTCTGAATCGTCGTGATGATGATCTTGCAGCTGTCGTCTTCCAACTGCCTTTTTAGGACAGCTGTGTTCTTGCTGGAGTTGGCTGCCCCTTTCTCGAAGCGGTCGTATTCCCTCATCGTCTGATAATCAAGGTCCTTCCTGTCGACGACGAAAAGGACCTTGTCGATATAATCGAGCTTGCTTGCAAGCCTTGCCGTCTTAAAGGATGTCAGGGTCTTTCCGGAGCCTGTCGTATGCCAGATGTATCCTCCGCCTTCGATGGTTCCGTATTTCTTATAGTTCGTTGCGATTTCGATTCGGTTGAGGATTCTTTCCGTGGCGACGATTTGGTATGGCCTCATGACCAACAGCATGTTCTC
>CAKUXT010000038.1 GCA_934700375.1 uncultured Bacilli bacterium
TTCAGCAGCATTCTTGTAAGCATAAAGCGGTTCGCCGCCCTTGCCTTCGACAACAGCATCAGCTAAGAGACCGACAATGATACGGATGGACTGTTCGCCATCATCATTGGCAGGGATGAGGTAGTCGATAAGATCAGGATCGGTATTGGTATCGCCTAAAGCGAAGACAGGGATGTTGAGAAGTCTGGCTTCAGCAACAGCATTGTGTTCAGTCTTAGGATCGACAACAACGATAGCATTAGGAAGAAGACGAATTTCCTTGATGCCTTCGAGGTTCTGGCTGAGTTTTTCTTTTAATTTGATTCTTTCAGCAGCTTCTTTCTTAGGAAGCTTTTCGAGTTCGCCGTTGAGCTCTTCCTGTTCGATGGTACGGAGCAAAGCGATTCTCTTGATAATGGTGTGGAAGTTTGTGAGGGTTCCGCCTAACCATCTATGTGCGACATAGAAGGAACCGGAACGGACAGCTTCTTCCTGAATGGCCTTCTGAGCATATGCCTTGGTGCCGACGAAAAGAACTTTTCCGCCCTTAGCAACAATGCACTTTAAAGCCTGATAGGCTTCCTGCATCTGAGCAGTGGTCTTGTTAAGATCGATGATGTGGAGATTGTTTCTCTTTCCGTGGATGTACTTTCTCATCTTCGGATTCCATCTGGAAACTCTGTGTCCGAAATGGCAACCAGCATCGAGTAATGTTTTTGCACTGACAACCGGATCGTTAGGATTATGGACAGTGCTGGCCATGACATCCTGTGTCTGTTCCTGTTCAGAAACAGTTTCAACTTTGACTTCTTCGCTCATGTTTGAGCCTCCTTTTTGTTGACCTTCTGAATGTTTCAAGATGTCAACCCAATCCGCTAAGCATTGCTAAGCAATAAAATCTTAGGTCTGTAGATGGGTTCGGCGGAAAGGACTAGTCGACAAGATTCACATTCATGGTGATTGCGCAATTGGCGCATTTGGTAGTTTATCATAATATATTATATGATTCAATAATATATCCAAAAAATTTCTTATTATTTGCTTGATTTACGAATCATTTTCCGCTATAGTGTTTAAGTCATATGGCCTCATCGACAAGCGGCTTAAGTCTCAGCCCTCTCAAGGCTGCATTCACGGGTTCGAATCCCGTTGAGGTCACCATCGTCATATAAAATGTCTCTGATGTCGAATCAGAGATTTTTTATTGTCAATATGTATATGCCATATAACGCAATTCAATTTTCACACTTGTGCGGGCAAAAATTGATTTGCGCAAATCAAGTCGAAATGAATTCAGACACATATGTCTATTTCATTGGCAGCCTTCATGAAAAATCTATAAATGATAAGATAAGCAAAAATGAAAGAGCAGTCATTTCAATCATTAAAACAGACAAATATATGACCGTTCCAGAAATTGCAAAAAAACTAAATAAATCTACAGCTTTGACATATCGATATATAAAGCATTTCGAATAATCACCTCTTCCAAAAAATTGAAAAAAGTGCACTAACATACTTGAAAAAGGTGTACTAAGAAGCTTGAAAAAAGTGCACTTGTATAGTAAAATTTATCTAGAAGGTGATTAACGATGGCAATAAAACTAGAAAATTATAAAGAACGACTAATTGATAAAACGATTGATTTATATTTAAAAACTTTTAAAGCAATTCAAATCGTTGGTCCAAAATGGTGTGGTAAAACATGGACTAGTATGCATCATGGCAATTCTATTGTTAGATTAACTGACATAGAGAAAAGGAAACTAGCCCTGCTTAATCCAAAACTTGTTTTAAATGAAACTATTCCAGAGGTTATTGATGAGTGGCAGCTCGTGCCGGAATTATGGGATGCAATTAGAAACGAATGCGATTTAAGAACATCAAAGGGTAATTATATATTAACCGGATCAACCGCTTTATTAGCTAAAGAAGAAAAATCTAAAATTAAGCACACTGGTACTGGTAGAATTATTAAAATCAAAATGTTTCCTATGACAACATTGGAATTGGGCAAGTCTCTTGATTATATATCTTTGATAGATATGTATGAAGGAAAGGAAATTAATAAATTAGTCAATCCTTTTGATATTCATAAAATCACAAGCCTTATTACAAACGGTGGTTGGCCTGAAAATTTAGGACTTACAGATCCTGAAACTGATGGTTTGCTGGCTCGTGAATATATAAAGTCAGTAGCTGAAAATGATATCAATGAAAATTACAAGGATGATAATTTTTCATTCGACTCACAAAAAATGTTGATGATTCTTAAATCATTAGCAAGAAACGAGTCTACCTATGCAGCAGAAGCAACTATTTTAAGAGACTGCTTTAGCTTCAGTGATGATAAAGAACAAACATTGAACAAAAGAACATTATCTAGATATTTAGATATTCTAGAAAAGTTATACATTATAAATAATCAGGAAGCATATTCAGCCAATTATCGATCAAGCACAAGAGTCGGAAAAAAGATAAAGAGAAGATTTGTCGATCCATCTCTTGCAGCTGCACTTTTAGGCTTAACCTCAGAAAAACTGATAAATGATTTGAATACATTCGGATTATTATTTGAATCATTAGTAGTTCGAGATTTAAACGTGTACATGGAATATTATAGAGCTCATGTCTATGCTTTTAGGGATAATTTAAGTAATGATGAGGTTGATGCTATCGTAGAATTCAGTGATGGTGAATATGGAGCGATTGAAATTAAACTGGGAGAGAATCAAATAGCAGAAGCTATAAAGTCATTAACTAAATTTAATGATAAGATAGAGAAAAAACCAAAATTCCTTTGCGTCATCGTAGGCATAGGCTCCGGTCTTACAAGAGACCCTAAATCCGGCGTATATATTGTTCCATATAACACATTAGGAATGCATTTTAGTAGCTAGATTGTAAGTGTCAAAAGCTTATTGCATTTAAAAAAGTTATTGCAATCCGCTTTAAAAAACTTCTTTACTTTTCATTAAATTGCTAATAATTCAAGCATCATTAAACAAGTAAAAATACTGTGCTTTGAAGAGACATCATCATATAAAATGTCTCTGATGCCAAATCAGATTTTTTATTGCTTTCAATTTCAGAAATGTTGGTCAGTTTAGTTTCGAAATATTGGTCAGTAAAATCTGAAAATATCGGTCAATTTTCTTGAGAAATGTTGGTCAGTTTGATAAACTGATAACATAACTATCATAGGGAGGATACATAGCATGGCAAAAACAGTGGACAAATCAAGTTACAAAGTCAGACTTGTTGATTCTCTTATCGAAAAAGACCTACGCATATTCGGAGCCATTTGCATTGAAGGACCAAAATGGTGCGGAAAAACATGGACATCATCATACCATGCAAACAGCGAATTCCTTGTCGGCGATCCTAGTGGAAACTTTTCCAACAGAACACTAGCAGAAATTGAGCCATATAAGGTTTTAGAAGGCAATACCCCTCGATTGATTGATGAATGGCAAGAAGTACCTTCCTTATGGGATGCAACAAGAGCGTTTGTAGATAGAAATAACGTAAAAGGACAAATCATTCTTACCGGTTCATCAACGCCTGTACATAAAGGAATATTGCATAGCGGTACGGGAAGAATCAAAAACGTGCGGATGAACACGATGTCTTTATATGAATCAGGTGATTCGACTGGCGATATTTCTTTGATGGATTTATGTCAGAGCAAATTTGAAACGAAGATTTATGAGCAGACGAGTCTTGAACATTTGGCTTATCTGATAGTAAGAGGCGGATGGCCAGGAAATACTTCTACAGGTTATGATGAATGTGATGAACTTGGTCTAAGCTACATGGAAAACGTCACCAAAACAGATTTGAATCAACTGGATAATGATTTAGATTACAATGAACATAAAGCAAAACTGATACTGAAATCGTTAGCCAGAAATGAATCAACAACCGCCTCAAATCAAAGCATTCTGAAAGACATTATTGAAAATGATGACTCATCCATCAGCAAAAACACCTTATCAAAATATTTAGACGCCTTTGACAGAATGTTCCTATTCAATAATCAGGAACCGTTCTCGCCCAATATCAGATCATCATTAAGAGTAAAGCAAATGGAAAAACGTCATTTTTCAGATCCGGCAATGGCATGTGCAATGTTACGATTGACACCAAAGAAAATGATGAATGACCTTAACACATTTGGATTTATGTTTGAAGCATTAGTAGAACACGATTTATCAATTTATGCGCAGGCAATGAATGCAAAGCTTTTCCATTATCAGGATTATAAAAACAATGAGATTGATGCAGTCATTGAATTAGATGACGGAAACTGGTGTGCAATTGAAATAAAATTAGGTCTTAACAAAGCAGAGGAAGGCGCCAAAAACTTAGTCAAGGTATGTAAAGATATCGTTGACCATGGTGGAAAAGATCCCATCATGAAATGTGTTATATATGGTGCCGGAAACATGGCATATAAGAACACAGACGGCGTATATATTCTTCCTATCACTGCCTTGAAGAATTGAACCCTTCAGTCATAAACAACACGTTTTCTTCTTTTAAACTGAATAATTTTGCAATGTTTTTGCAGTATTTTATCTATTGCAAAAACTTCTGATTTTTAAAAGTTTTTGCAACGGATTGCAAAAACTTTATTTTTTTAGACTTTTTTGCTATACTTTAGGTGGTACAAAGAAAGAGGAAGTTTCATGATCAACAACGAGAATCTGAAAAAGAGAGATTTATATCTAAATCAACTTATCGCTTTTCAAGACAAAGAACCGATCAAAGTCATTACAGGAATAAGACGAAGCGGAAAATCAAAACTCTTGCTATTGATGATCAAGCACCTTCTTGATGAAGGAAAAAGCAAAGAGCAGATCATCGAGATGCATTTTGAAAAGATGGATTTTTCATTGATGACATATAAAGAAGTCTATGACTATGTCAAAAGCAGAATCATACCAAATAAAAGAATGTATTTATTCTTTGATGAGATTCAAAGGATTGAAGGCTGGGAAAATGCAATCAATGCTTTAAGAGTTGAATTTGACACAGATATTTATGTTACGGGATCCAATGCATATTTATTATCCAGCGAATATTCGACCTATTTGGCAGGAAGATGTGTGGAGATCAAAATGCTCCCGCTCTCTTTCAAGGAATTTTTGTACTTCTATGATTTCAGCATAAAGGAAGTCACTACAGCTTTTGGTACTTCAAAGAAAGAAATCGTTGATAAAAAAGGAACGCAATACTCATTAAAGGAAGCGTTCGATGCTTATCTTCGTTTTGGAGGAATGCCTGGCATCATCGATGTCGGACTAGATCAGGAAAAAGCATTCATGCTGCTTGGAGGAATCTATAATACAGTCGTAACAAGAGATATTCTCGAAAGAGAGAAAAGAAGAGGACAGAACACAATATCCGATGCTTTGCTGCTTAAGAAACTGATCATGTTCTTATCAGACAATATCGGTTCCAATGTATCTTTTTCATCAATCAGCAAATCGTTGTCACAAGACTCCTATTCAAAAGAAAAAGGCAAACCCAGTCCACATACAATAGAATCCTATATCAAAGCCCTAACTGAAACTTATCTGTTTTATGAAATCAAACGCTTTGATACCAAAGGAAAAGAATATCTGAAAACCTTAGGCAAGTATTATATTTCCGATATCGGAATGCGTAATTACCTACTAGGATTAAGAGATAGAGACAGGGGACACATATTAGAAAACATCGTATATTTCGAATTGCTGCGAAGAGGATATGATGTTGCGATTGGAAAAATCGACAACAATGAAATTGATTTCATCGCCAATAATCCAAGCGAAAAAATCTACTTCCAGGTCACTGAATCCATGAATAACGAAGAGACAAGAAAACGTGAACTGACTCCGCTGATGAAAATCAAAGACAATTATGAAAAAATCATTCTCTCATTAGATGAAGAGGAAGAAATCTATGAAGGAATCAAATCGATCAATCTGATCAACTGGTTATTGAAATAAGGGTGGCATATAAGCCATCTTTATTTTATATGTAAAGTTTTATGATTAAGAATCAATTACAATTTTCGTTTTATGATCAAGTAGATGATAACACCGATGATTGAAAAACAAGACACTGAAGACACAACAGCAATCGCCGCGATCTCTTTTGCGGATAAAGGTTCTTTTTCCTGTTCATCAGGTTTTTCAGGTGTTACTGGTTCAGTTGTTTTATCAGGTTCAGAAGGCTTTGCTATCTCACTCGGTTTACTGGTCTCTATTGAATCACTGGGCTTAATAGGTTCAGTCGGCTTACTGGTTTCTATAGGTTCACTCGGTTTACTTGTCTCAACTGGATCTGTTTTGATTTTCTCATAGACAGCCTCTAAGTACACATCCTCTGTCACGAAGAATGTGATAGTTTCTTCTGTACTTATGAAACTTCCCTTTTCATCTCTCCAGCCTACAAATCTCATACCATCCTTTGGTTTATCTGCAACGACTGTGATTGAAGTTCCAACCACCGGATTCTCTTCGCTTGTTGTTCCGTTGACAATAGTGACTTTGACAGTCTTTGGAAGCATCGGAATCGATAAATCTGTTATTTCATGATTGTCAGCATCAAAATGTTTATGACAGACTAAACAGTCTTTATGAGCGAGCGTCCCTTCTTTTTCGCTTGTCGGTTCTACTCTATCGATCCATTCTCCATAGACATGATCTCCATTTCCTAAATCAACATCTTTTGTCTGTACTGTAAAAGCAGGATTTTTAAAGGTATCACTTGTGATTCTTTTTGTTCCTTTTTCAATACAGGTAGGTTCTTTTATGATAGCCGATGTTGTTGAAACAGTCTCTGTTTCAATATGAGATTCATCTGTCTTGCAGATTCTTGTTGCAGTCACCTTCTTGTTATCTTCACTGAAGACATAGGTGGGATTATTAAAGTCATGAACATGTTCTGCTTCCTTTTTCTTACATTTCGTATAGGCTTTGATCCTTGCCACATATCCGCCATTTAGGATGTAATCATATCCGTAATATCTGTTTTCAAAAGACGGCTTTTTGGAATCGGATTGTGTCAATGAAATAATGGCGTCATTGTTTGCATTGCTGACTTCACAGACAATGGAGAAATAACTGTTCAATGATACCTTGACAGGTTCATCAAGCCTGATTGTCTGATAACCGCCGTATTTGAAGTGTTCTGTCTTACTGGCTTTCAGTGTTCCTTTTTCGACATAAGTCTGTTCCCAACCAGGAAGGTCGGTATAGATTTTGACCTTGACATCAACATCATTTCCAAAGAAGCCGATATTGATAGCCTCAATATATTCATCCTCATCATCCGTTTCCTTTTTGGCCTGATAGACATTGGCAGCCGTCTTCGTTTTTCTTAAACTGAAATCATCGACCGAATTATCGTAATAATAGTTATAATCATACGCTTCCTTTTTCTGATAGGTAAAAGACCAGGCAGTAGTCGCTGCGATCTTGCTCTCATAAGTCAGATAGAAATAAGGATTGTCATTGTAGCTGTTTTTGACAAGCCATCCTCCGTTTCTTGTCACTGTTCCTGGCTTAAAGAGACTCTTATCAAGCGTATCATCCCAACCGATAAGGGTGATTGCATGAGGGATTCCGTTTGTAACTGCCTTATCGTTATAATACTGTTTGCTTCCGCCATCATAATAGACAGAGGCTGTTACTGCTCCGTATTCTGCAATCGCATTTTTGATTTCAAGAATTCGTTCTTCATCTGTCGCATTTGAAGAAATCAGATTTGCGCTCTCTAGACGATAAAGGGAATTTGTATAAACATCTATAGCTGGTTTATCCCCATCGACTGGGCCTTGCCACATGCTTAAAAGAGAAGGTGTCTGAGAGATGGCACCGGAGTTATAGAGCCAGTTTCCTTGGTTCTTATCGATATACTGCGCATTGTTTCCTAAGGGATCTGCGTTTCTGACATACTTTCGATAAGCCAGCGCTTTCGGATTGAGTCTTAATGTATCTTTCAAGCCAATCTTATGTTTAAGAATCGATGCTTCAGAAGCGTTGATTGTGCTATACGCCCAACAAAGATTGGTATCTCCTTGATCTTTGACTGGTGTTAGTTCATCACGAGGATCATACTTTGATAAGTTAACAATCTCATTTGTATCAGCATAAAATTGTTTTCCTTCATCCGCCTCATTCAAAAGACATCTATTATCTGAAAACTCAATCTTATCCATCGATGTCGCAGTCAAAAAAGAGAACACAGAAAGGATAAATATAGGTAACAGGGATTTGAATTTTTTCATCGTTGTTTCTCCTGAGTATAAAGAGCTTTAATTAGAAGCACATCTTTATATAACAATATGTCCTTCTACGCAAGTCAAAGGATAAAGATGAAATGATTTACATATACTAACTTTCAGCATGATATAATAAAAATATGAAAAACAGGAAAGAGAACATCTTCATCTATATCAGTCTCGCCTTAGAAGCCGTCCTTTTCGTTGTGCTCTCTTTGAAGATCTCTCAGCTCAGATTCTGCTCTGGACCAGATGACTGCAACATAGTATTGAAGTCACCTTTATACAATGTTTACTCCATCGGTTTCTCCTTTATCTACTTCACGCTTCTATTATTCTTATTGTTCTTCTTCATCCTTCATCTGTTCATCAAAAGAAAAACGTTCGACTTTGTTCTTCTCTTCCTCGTCGTGATGCAATTCATCTGCTTTATCTGCTTTGATCTTCAGTACGATCTATTGCTCTGGGGAAGAGTTCTCGTCTATGTGATTCTTTCTCTTGTCACAGTCATCAATTCAATATCACTGTTCTACAACTTCAGAAGAAAAGAAAACAGCTGACCAAGTTTATGTAATTTATGAACTTGATCAGCTATTTTGATTTGTTCTTATTCTTTCTCGACTAACTTATTGGCGTTATCGAGAATATAGCCTAACTCTGTAATGCTATTGATATCGGTCTGATAGACTTTCTTTAAGAGCGTCGATTCAATCATCGCTCTTGCTTTCGGATACTCCTTTTCATCTAAAGAATCTAACAAGACACATCCAGTATGGCCTTTGTTCTCGTCCAAATACGTAAATGTCTTAGAAGGGAGTTTCCATAAGTCTTCCGTATCGATCATGAACACATTCGCTCTCTTGTTTTTATTGACAAGATAATAATCTCCGTTTCCTTTCTTGTTCAGAATGCCGGCAATGAATTCTTCGAAAGAAAGCGAATCTGTTTTCAGATACAGCATATCAAAGGCGACATATCTAAGATGCTCCATACTGAACAAGGCTTTCTGAATAGGAAGAAGCTGCGTATCATTCATCGTATAGCGCAAAGAAGATACAGAGCGAGAGAATTCAGACAATTCTACTTTTTCATTCGTTTCAAGAGAGATGATTTCAATATTGGCATAATGAAGATCATCATGCTGAACAAATCTCATCTTGTAACCGAGAAGATACATCTTCGTCGGATAGGTATAGACAGGATTGAGATTCTTTTCCCTGTCTTCCATTCTCATCAATATCCATTCGACCTTTCCTCTTTCATTCTCCTTATCGGTGATAGAAAGAGAGTCTCTGTTCTGAAGAGAATATGAAACGGAGATATCATAAGTAAGATTCAATGACATCGCCAGATAAGAAAGGATTTCGTTCTTTTCAAAGATACGAGTGATGAAATCTTCTAGATGACCATAGGTATAGCAATGCTTTCTCTTTGTATCAAGAGGATAGGATTCTCTTTTTCCATTATCATAAAGCGTGACTTTTCCTCTGTTCATCAGCTGGAAGGAGAAATAGTAGGAGTTCTGATAACCGTATTTGAGATAGACCATATCATATAGCAAAGAGAGGATCTCATCATTCTCATCGCCATTATCGACATGAACGACAAAGAGATGAATCTTTCCATCGTTTTCTCTTGCGATTCGTTTTCCGTATTCCATGATGCTGGCACGGCTATGAAGATCGATCTCTGATGTAGTGATATCAAACAGGCTCAAAGAAGAGGTGAGGATATCTTCTTTACAGATAAGCGGTTCTTCTCCGCTCTGTGTGACAAATTCAAAAGAAGGGGTGACATCATCAAAGAGCTGATATGCGGTGGCCATCTTCTCAAAGAGAGGAACAATCGACTTCTGCGTGGAGAGAAGATGAATTTGAAGCGTAGGGACTTTCTTATAATCTCTGATATTGTCGATCCACTCTTTCTTTTCCTGATAGAAAGTATAAAGAGGATGATCGAGAACAAACTTCTCAGCGATGACATCTTCAAAGGATAGCGTTCTAATTACACCATAGCTTCTTGCCGTGAAGCGATATGATTTCTCATAGTCTCCTGTTGTTTTCAATAGGACGACATTGAGATGTTCTCCGACTTTTGTTTTCTCTAACTTAGCGGACAGCTTCTGAATCTTATCAATATCGAATTCTTTTTCCTGAAGAAGCGTCTCTTCCACTTCTTTACCATATTCAGCATATTCTGATCGGAAGCATTTTCTGATACGATTCAGTGCCAAGATTCCAAGATGGATATTATCTTCCTGTTTGGAATAAAGAGACAAAATCGTTACCTTTCTTCCTTTTCTAAGCACAGAGCGGTGAATGAAAGAAGAAAGATATTTCTCACTTAGGGAAGCAAGGCGGAAATCAATATTCGCTCTTTCGAATGCGCTTTTGAATTCGCTGGCGTTCTGATAGATCATCGATGTCTTGTCCAATACGACAACGACATTGTCTCCTTTCTTTTTCAATTGCTTTGCAATCGATAAGGAAAGAGAACTGTTCTCATCTGTGAATATGACAACATCCGGTCCTTTTATCAGATTCTTCATTCTGGGAATGAAGTTCTTGATAAAGAGCGTGATTGTCGACATCGCAACCAAGACTACACAGGAGAAAGAATGGATGACATAAACGATGATGAAATAAAGATCTGTAGGCTTTTCAGTCAGAACAAAGGAGCGGATATAATCGGATTTGATCTGGAAGGCAAAGAGCGTCAAAGCATCTGCGACGCCGCCTGAAACAAACTGAAGCCAGTTGCTTCCTTCCTGATATGGAAGTCTTGTAGAAGGATCATAATATTTTCCGAACCCGCACATATAAACACCGAAGAGGAAAAGAACAACCATATAGAAGAGTTTGTTCTTCTTGTATTTTCTGACAAAGAGATTGAAGAAGAAAGAAAACCAGCAGAAGAATATGCCGACTAAGGCAAAAGACGCTGATAGAATTTCATTGATTGTATAAACCATAACCCACCTTTAGAACCTGTGTTCCCTTTCTAGACATCCTGGCGACACTTCCAATAATTCATTCTTCTCTGCATGGACATGCTTGTTGCAGCATGGGAAGTAGAATCCATCCTCTTCGACGATGACTTTGTCTTTATCATGAGAGAGACAAAGGCTGTTTTTCTCATTGCCGTCATGGAAGATGCGATAACAGTTCTTGCAGATCTTGATATCATCGACTTTCTTATGATCCTTGTTGATGACTGTATTGATGGTGTTATAGAAGACAGAGACAGAAGATGGATCCTGATAAAGAGCAATCTCACCTGAATTGTTTTTGTAAAGCGGAAGATTCTCGATCACCTTCTTTGTCTCCGGTGAGACAAGGAAGTAAGGAAGCGGTTTTCTTCCCTCTCTTGTCTCCTGATAGATTCTTCTCTCTTCATTGACGAAGAATCTTCCTTCGTTTTCAAGAGAAACAGAGACACCTAAGAAGATCGTCGACTCTTTCAATGCGCGGGTGATCTCTTCATCAAACGTATCCTTCTTTCTTTTAAGAAGAGATTCAGGACAGAAGAAGGTATGAATGCCTAACAAATACTCTAATACCTCATAGACCTTCTTAGCGTGATAATACTCTTTTGTGAATACCATCTCTTCTGAATTTTCATTTTCCAGTCGTGGAAAAGAAATGAATACCTGATATTGTTCATTCATCTTTCATGTACCTCTTGTATTCCTCTGTCGAAATCTTGATAAAACGGATTGTTCCGCTCTTGTTGTTGTCATAGCCATAATAGTTTCCGCTTAAGACATGTTTGGAAAGGAAATCATCAACATCTGTCTTTAACAGAACAAGACCTTTGACAGATGCATTGTTTGCTTTATCCGGTTCATACTCATAATAGAAATAGAGAACATTGCCTTTGATATCGATCGTGGAAGAGACGGAATGACATAGCGGTGAATCAGTATATCCGATCGTTCTTCCATAAAGAGAAAGATCCTTTCCCTCCTTTGCGATCTTCACGATGCGGTAAGAGGCAGGTGTCTTGCTGACTAAGCTATGCGGACTTGGTTTTGAAAGATAAAGGTAGTATCCGCAGAGCTTTTCCTTGATCTCTTCGATGATATTCTCGCCGCTAAGCTCTTCTTTTAACATTTTCTTTCTTCTTCCGACTAAGAAAAAACGAGTCCAGGTCGCACCGAGATTCGAAGCAGATTCTTCACGGAATGGAATCAGATCAGGATAATCC
>CAKUXT010000039.1 GCA_934700375.1 uncultured Bacilli bacterium
TATAGGTGTTTGTCATACGGGTTGTAGGGAGATAGCGATAGCTTTCTCTTCTGCAGCTTCCGGTCGGCTTCATGCCGCCGTTGATTCTTCTTCCGTTGTAGCGGTCTACCATATAGGAGACAAGGACACCATCCTTGATGAGAACGTTCTTGGTAGGAGCGATGCCTTCATCATCGACAGATTCGCTTCCCCATCCGTTTTCGATCGTGCCGTCATCGATAGCAGTGACGACATCGGATGCGACTTTCTTTCCGAGCTTATCGGCAAAAGGAGAGGTTCCTCTTGCGATGGCACATCCTTCAAGAGGATGGCCGCAGGCTTCATGGAAAAGAACACCGCCGAAGTAATTGCCTAAGACAACAGGCATTTCGCCGCTAGGTCCTTCCGGAGCGGAAAGGAGTTCAAGTGCAGTCTCGGCTGTCTCTTTGCAGACAGCTTTGAAATCTGTTTCCTCTAAGAATTCAAGACCTTTGCTGACGCCCGGTCCGACAAAGCCCTGCTGGAACTGTGTTCCATCGGTTGCAAAGGCAGCGCAGGCAAGACGGGTACGGGTTCTTTCATCGGATGTATAGATTCCATCGGAATTGTAGATTTCGACATGTTCGTCCTCTTCCATCAGTCTGGTGAGGACATCCTGAATCTTGTCAGAGACTGCATAGGCGACTTTCTCGCCTTCCTCAAGATAGGAAAGCTTCTTTTCGGTATCCCAGGAAGCATGAGGAATCTTGATAGGATTCATCTGAACAAACTTCTTCTCTTTCAAAGAGGTGACAGTGAGAACTCTTTCTCCCTCAAAGCCTAAGGCAAGAGAGGAGGCAAGTTCAAGAAGTGCCTTCTTGGAAAGGTCAGAAGTATAACCATAGACGACCTTGACGCCTTTGATAAGACGGATACCGATACCAGAAGTTCTGCCTCCTGTTACAGAGTAGACCTTCTTGTATCTTCTCGTATAAGAATGAGACTGATTGTCCTGATAGTAGATTTCAGCATAATCAGCACCGGTTGCTAATCCGGCATTCAATATTTCAATAGCAAGTGCGCGTGATAATTTCATTATTGATCGACCTCCTTTGTTTCCTGAGCGTCCTGAACTTTCTTTTTCTTCTTCAGACTGATCTTTCTGGAGAAGTTCATATAGTTCTTAGAAGAGAACACACAGCATAATACAGCAAAGACAGTGATGAAGAGCAGTATGACTAAGCTCATGACTGTCGGATTGACACGATGTCCGAAGAAGTTCAGATTGAGCGAGAACTGATTCTCCAGGTTTTCAACAAACTTCTGACCGGCTTCTGATGCTAATTCAGGAGCCTTTTTGAGCTGAGCGAGCGGATTTCTCATGAAGTAATTGCGGAAGAGACCTGTAGAATAGGTTCCAGGGAAGAACATCGTGACATATTCAATATAGACAGGTCCTGTGCCGGTAGGAAGGAAAGCGCCGATGAGGAACCCTACAGCAGCAGATACAATAGCAACGATCGGAGACATGACAGATTCTGTTGTGATGAAGGAGCAGATGAAGAACATCAACAAGGAAGCAGAGACGGAAGAGTAGAGAATGACACCGATGATAGCAAAGAAATCCAATAGGGTTATCATATATGCCCCATAACAGGCCAGATAAATAAGACAAATGAAGTAGACGATAAGGTTCGTGACAAAGGTGACAATGAGATTGAATAGGAAGTAGGAAGAGACGATTGTCGTAGGAAGAATCGGTGAGGAGATGAAGTCTTTTGCGATCTCCCTTTCCTTGTCTCTGACTAAGACGACATTCGCATTGAGCGAGACTGTAATACAGCTGACTGATAGGACACCCGATATCATCCAAGTGTCTGCAATGCCGTATACGCCGTGAAGGAAGAGTTCACCCGCCTCAGTAGCAGTATCATAGATGATGCCATTTGCGATCAAAGTCTGTTTGATTTGAGCAATTTCCATCGGGCGAAGGAAGACGATATAAACCGCCAAAACGGTGAGCGGAACCATTAAAGTAAAGATGACAGATGGTACATTTTTCAAAAAGACAAGGAGATGTCTTTTTGTCAAAGACCAGAAAGCTTTCGGTTGGTTCGGTACATAATTTCGTTTATTCATATCAAGCCTCCAAAATCTTTCTGACACCGGTGACATTCAAGAAAACGTCATCCATGCTGCCTTTTTCTACTTCAAAGTCATCGATTCTGTCTTTGTATTTTATGATGAAATCGATGGCATCATCTTTTCCGTCGACTGTGATTCGATAGTAATGTCCATCGTGGTTATAGACATACTTCTTACCGGTTGAGAGAACAAAGTTCTCATATTCTTCCGTGTTCTTATGATAGAGAATGACATAATCGCCGGAATAGGTATTCTTCAGTTCAGTCGGAGTTCCTCTGGCGATGATCTTGCCTTTGTCCATGATGACGACATAGGTCGCTTTCTCAGCCTCTTCCATATAATGAGTAGTCAGGAAGACAGTCATTCCAGTCTTCTCTCTCAGGGTATTGACCAAGTCCCAGACAGAGAGTCTTGTCTGGGGATCGAGACCAGTTGTCGGCTCATCAAGAATGAGAAGCTTCGGATTATGAACCATAGCACGGGCGATATCCACTCTTCTTCTCTGACCGCCGGAGAGTTTTCCGACCTGTCTGTTCATGAAAGATTCAAGGCCTAACATATCGATAAGAACCTTCTCTCTTTCTTTCCATTCATCACCTTTCAATCCATAGAATCCGGCACGGATAGCAAGATTCTCTCTCGGCGTGAGATTGGGATCCAGAACTGAGTTTTGGAAAACAATTCCAATTTTGTTTTTAATAAGATCAGGATGTTTGCTCAAATTGATGCCATCGACATAAATCTTTCCCGAATCCATTCCTAAAATACTTGTGATGATATTGATGGTCGTTGATTTTCCAGCGCCATTGAGTCCTAAAAAGGCAAACAGGGAGCCTGTTCTCACCGTAAAGGAGATATCATTGACCGCTGTAAAATTTTCATAGGTTTTCACAAGGTGATCGACAACAAGGATATCATCGGAATCGATTGTATCTTCTTTTTTCGGTTGAAAAAAGCTCAGCATCTTCGATAATTTATTAGCCATTATTTCACCTCAGAAAGAGACATTTCTGTTTCTTTCTTCACTTCTGTTTTTTGTTTGTTTGCATATTCGCTCTTGTCTTTTAAATAGGAAGGATAATTCTTGACCATTGTCATGATCAAAGCCATAAATGCTTTTGTCATAAGTTTTCTGTCCTGCTTGTCGATGCCATTCGTATGTCTTAAGAAATCAAGAATAAACTTCTTCGGATTCTTTAAGATCGTACCGACTTCATCAACACCTGTCTTTTCCTCAGCTTCGAAGATAGACTGGACAAGCCTTTCTCTCACCTTGCTGTCCGGCATCGATTCTTTCAGCCAGATATTGACACAATCCGTAATGAACTTAGATTCAGGAGAGATGCGCTCCAGTTTGACAAAACCGAGATCATCCACATGCCAGTTATAGATATCATGCTGCATGACATAATCTTTTTCAGGAGCTGATTTGACGACATATTCTGCCTTTTCATGACAGAGAAGCCTTCCGACGACATCTTCTCCGACAATGATATGCGTGATCTTGTCCTGAATCAGATCATGTCCCTCGGAATTGAAGACATTCTCATTCAGTCCAGGACCGTCATTGGAATAGATTCTGATAATTCGATCCATTTTGGTCTTCGGCAAAAGACAGGCAGAATAAACAGCAAGGTTTCCGCCTTTGGAATGGCCCATGATGCGGAATCTCTTATCTGGAAATTCGTTCATCATGTTCTTCAGAAACTTTCTTGCGTTGATCTGTCCTCTGACTGCCTCATAGCAGGCAAGATTGAAATCCTCTTTCCAGCCGAGAATCGAATTATCGGTTCCTCTGAAAACGACAGATGCAGTCCCATCCTCTATAAGAATATTCAGAGCACCGAACTGGGTGCTCTCTTTTTCCGAGAATTCAAAACTGAAATCTGTCACAAGACAGTTTGCGTATCTTTTTCTTCTGAACATAGCCATGGCTAAGAAGATGGATCTCCTTAGCCAATCCGGGAAATGTTCAACGAGATAATTGAGATTGATCCAAGCGAAGAAATCCAAACAAAGTTCGGATAATTTCTTTGGCTTGAATGCTGAATTCTGTTTTTCGAACAGCTCAAACGGAATATAACTGAAAGCGGAGAAAACCGCGTTATCGAGCACGTTGAAATTCAGTTCGTTGAACTTTCTGTCTCCGTTCTCGTAGACGTAGTCGATGATATTTTTGAAATTCTTGTTTTCGAAAAGAACACTTTCAGCCATAAGCGATGATTTACTTTCTCTTTAATGTCGGGAAGATAAGGACATCACGAATGGAATCAGTCTCGCAGAAGAGCATGCAAAGACGGTCGATACCATATCCGATACCGCCAGCCGGAGGCATGCCGTATTCCAAAGCCTCGCAGAAATCATCATCGACCTCGCAGGCTTCATCGTTGCCCTTCTTCTTCTCTTCGACCTGCTCTTCGAAACGTGCTCTCTGATCGATAGGATCGTTGAGTTCGGTAAAGGCATTGCACATTTCATGAGTGGAGATATACATTTCAAATCTCTGTGTGAAGCGAGGATCACTAGGATCCTTCTTGGCAAGAGGAGAAATATCGACAGGATGCTGACAGACGAAAGTCGGCTGAACAAGATCAGCTTCACAGAACTTTTCAAAGAAAGCTTCCAAAACATGTCCCCAAAGGAAGTGCGGTTCGACTTCGACACCGAACTTGGCTGCGACTTCCTTGGCTTCTTCCAAAGTCTCGATATGATAGAAATCGACACCGGTCTTTTCCTTGACTGCTTCAGCCATATTGACCTTCTTGAAAGGCTTGGAGAGATCGATATCATATCCTAACCAGTGGAACTGTTCCTTGCCGACGACTTCCTTGGCAAGATAATGGAAGAGATCTTCTGTCATCTGCATCATATCATCGAGGTTGCCGAAGGCCTGATAGGCTTCCATCGTAGTGAATTCAGGATTGTGAGTGGAGTCGATGCCTTCATTTCTGAACTGACGGCCGATCTCGTAGACTCTTTCCATACCGCCGACAAGAAGTCTCTTCAAAGCGAGCTCAGTGGCGATACGAAGATAGAAATCAGAATCGAGAGCATTGAAATGCGTGACAAACGGTCTTGCATTGGCACCGCCTAAGATAGGGCTTAAGATCGGAGTCTCGACTTCGACATAGCCGAGGCTATCCATGAAGTTTCTGATGCCGCGGACGATCTTCGGTCTCATAAAAGCGATTCTCTTGGAATCTTCATTGACGATGAGATCGACATAACGATGTCTTCTTCTGTCTTCCGGATCGGTAAGTCCATGGAATTTATCAGGAAGAGGACGTAAGGCTTTGACAAGGTGCGTATAGCTGGTGGCACGGACAGTGACTTCACCGGTCTTTGTCTTCATCATGACGCCTTTGACGCCGCAGATGTCGCCTAAATCGGCTAATTTGAAGAGCTTGTAGTTCTCTTCGCCGACGACATCCTGACGGATGTAGATCTGAATCTTTCCTGTCTTGTCCTGAAGGGTGAAGAAAGAGGCTTTTCCCATCTTTCTGAGAAGGACGATTCTGCCGGCGATGCTGACTTCTTTGTCCTCTTCGACCTGTTCAGGCTCTAACTTATCGTATTCCTGCTTTAAGGAAGCGGCAGCAGAATCGACCGGGAATTTCTGACCAAAAGGATCGATTCCCATTTCCTTGTACATGGCCAGTTTTTCTCTTCTTCTCTGTTCCTGGTCGTTGAGATCGTCTACTGCAGGGTTCTTTTTGATGTTGTTTTCCATAAATTACCTCACTTAAAAAGCAAACTAAAATGCAACATATTATATTATATATAATAAGTAAATACATAGTTAATTTGTAAACTAGCCCGGTTTTCAGAAAATATTTACCTATATAGGCCAAACAAATGGCTATCGATCGATATTCTCCGCTTTTGTTCCGGAGAGGAAATCGGTCAGCTGTGAATCAAAATGAATGACAAGTTTGACATTCTTTCCGTATTTCTGATCAACGGAAGAATAGATTGCCTGTTCTACTTCTTTTTTGCCCTTTTCAGTAAAGAGGCTGCTTGGAATAACCAGATCAAAAATGAGATTCACATTCTCTCTTCCCGAAACGATTCTGAAATCATGCATATGGATAGAGTCATCAAAGGCATGAATCGCCTCTTCGACAGCATCCTTGTACTTTGTCGTATCTGGATCATCAATCAGGACAGGATCCATATGGACAGTGAGGTTGACAGAGAGTTTCTCCCATGCCTCATTTTCAATAGAATCACAAAGTTCATGAGAATCCATAACATTGCGTTTTGCATCGACTTCTACATGAATTACACCAAAAACAACTTTTCCATATGTATGTAAAGATAAGTCATGAACGCCAAGAACATCCTTGTGGCTCATAACAAGAGAGACAAGCGCTTCGATCAGCTTCTGATCCGGCTTTTCTCCTAAGAGAGTATTGATAGCTTCCTTCATGATTCCGATACCGGAAAGGATGACAAGAACACCGACAACACAGGTAAAGAAGCAATCGACATCATATCCCGTGAACCAGGTGATGATAAGACCGACAATGACCAATGTAGTAGAGATGCAGTCGTTGACTGCATCTTTTCCTAATGCTTTCAATTGCATGGAGGAAATCCATTTGCCAAAGGAGAAATACACATAGGCCTGAAGAAGCTTGAATCCGATGGCAAGACAAAGAAGAGAGAGTGAAACGATGTACATCACATAGGAAAGCTCTTTGGTCTGTGGCTTTCCAGTCGATTGAATCGACTGGACAAAGGAGATGAAATCACCGATGGACTGATAGAGCATAATGGCACCAAGTGCGATGATGACACAGGATATCATCAAGGAGATGATGTATTCCATTCTCTGATGTCCGTATGGGTGTTCTTTGTCAGCGGGTTTTGCACTGACTTTGACGCCATAGATGCTAAGCAAATTGTTTCCAAAATCGCTGAGGTTGTTGATAGAGTCTGAAACGATGGAATATAAGCCGAGGATAAAGCCCAAGACAATTTTAGCGACAAAGATGATGAAGTTGGTGATAAGGCCGATCAAAGAAGCCAGAAAGCCAGTCCTTTCTCTGACTTTGATGTCTTCTCTGTCCTGATAATTTCTGACAAATAATTTCAATAAAAATTTTGACATAATGTATACCTTCAACAGACTTCTATTATATATGTTTTGAAAGGAAAGAGAAACGTTTTGAAAATCATCGCTTGTTTCTCTTTCCTTTCCGCTATAATCTATTCATTGTCTATGGAGAAGTACTATGGAAAAGAAAGATCGTCAATATACAAAATGCATCCTTGCCAACATGTGCATGGTAGAAGATAAGAACGGAAATGTCTTGGTTCAGGAAAGGACAAAGAAAGACTGGCCTGGTCTTACTTTTCCTGGCGGACATGTAGAAAAAGGAGAGACACTGGATGAGGCGATGAAAAGAGAAATCAAAGAAGAGACCGGTCTCACTTTGAAATCTCTTGTCTTCTGCGGCATCATCGAATGGCCGTGGGAAGAAGATAGCCGCTATCTCGGTCTTCTTTATAAATCAAATGATTTCGAAGGAAAAGTCATCTCATCCGATGAAGGAAAGGTTTATTGGATGAAGAAAAGCGAACTTTTCACTCATCAGACCAGTGAAGACTTGGACAAGATGTTTGAAATCATCGAGAGCAGAAACTATCCAGAAGAAAAATAACAGGTCAGAAAGAAAAAGACAGAACGTAGCGTTTGTAAACACCGGTTTCCTACACTCTTTTTCGAAAATCGATTTTCTAAGACGGATTTCTGTATAGAAATAGGTTCCCTTTTTACAATTTGCGTTCAAGTAATAACAATCTAAGGTATAATAATCACTGATGAAAAACCAACTCAGAAAAATGTGTCTCCTGATCGATCAGGAGTTATCCATCCTTTACGAAAACTGCCTCAATGACGTTGCACTGACAATGGCATATGGGCTCGCTTTTGAAGTGAAAGACAGCCTTAAAGACGATGATGAGCTCTATCAGCACATCTTTTCTATCCAACACGTTCTCTCACCCTTCCTCTTATCAGCAAAGCCTTACTCCAATGATCTCAACTTCGCAATGGAAAACGCCTTTGTCTTCTATCCCGCTTTGGAAGAAGAAATCAACAGAGTCGCCTCTTATAAGAATGATTCCTATCTCTTTTCCTCTTCTCTTTTCAACCCTTATACAGAAGACCTCGACTATCAGAAAGCAGAGCTTTACAGAAGGCTATTGAGAACACTGAGGCTCCGTTTCATCCTGAAAGACATCCAGGATGGAATCGAAGAGTATGGACTAGAGCCTTATAAGGTAGAGTCTTCCGATCAGATCAATCCATTGCGCCTTCCTTTTATCGACAGCGATACGATGGATATCGATTCTGTCAAAGAAGAAGTCATGCATCTTCTCTCCTATGTGATTCAAGATACAGAAGACGACATCGACAACCTGAAAAACTTATCTGCACTATGTGTTTCATTCGATAAAATCAAAGGAGAAAATTAGTATGAACAACGAAAAAGAATTGCCGAATTTAGGTACTCCGGAAGAAGCAGAAAGCAAGATGAAAGACAGTTATCTCTCTTTCCTTGATACATGCAGCAAATTCGTTACGTTATGTGATTTCTATTCCGATAAGACAAACGAAGGAAAACCGCTCCCTCAGACATTCCTCTCTTCCTATATTGCAAACAAAGAGAAACTTGACAAGGCCTCCCCGCAGGACTTCTTCATCATGATGGCCTTCTACACCGCCTTCTCTCTTGATTTCTTAAGCGACGTCAAGACAAACCTCGATGACTATCATGACATCATCGAAAAGAAGAGAGACGAAAGAGGTCTCTCCGATTATGATAAATGCTGTGACAGACTCGCTGTCAGAGATACCTTCATCGACTTGAAGAACGATATCGATGAAGCAAACTATCAGATTGCACAGGACAAGGAGTTAGAGACAAACTTAAACGATCCCGCCTTCGATCCTAATGCAGTGACTTCTATTTAAAAGAACACAAGATGACATTCCTGAGGTGATCCATATCGATCACCTCTTTTCTTATGTTCATCACATTCTCAACCATCTTGTTATAGACATTGATATCAATCTGAGATATGACTTCCGGTATTTCATATAAAGAGTTTACAGCAAAACCAATCTTATGAGAAATGACAAAGTCGCAGATAGATCCTTCCTTCCAGACAATGACCGGTTTTGCGCTTGCAAGATAAAGGCCGAACTTGTGTGATGTATTGATCCTCAAGTATTTGCCAAAGCTTCCTGAACAGGTGGCTGCGCTTTTCCCGTCCCAGACAAGACCGAATTTCCCGTCTAAAACATGAGCCAGTGTCTCTGGATCATACTCCCCTTTAAACTCGCCTTTATAGTCTGCTTCAAATCCTTTGCCGTAGCAGTTGAAACCTGCGCTTACAAGAGAAGAAGGAAGCTCTTTGATGAAGTCTGATTTCTTCAGATTTCCGGCAAAGCACAAAAGAGCGTTTCTGGTGTTGTTTACGCTTTTGTCTTCTAAATGATAATCCCAGAAATCATGATTGACGATTTTGACTTTCTTAGACACTCTCAGCTGTTCATGAAGAACCTCATCCATCTGCTTGCTTGGCGTAATAAGACAATAGGCCATATCAAGACAAGAGGAATCAGAAAGATTGACAAGCGGATTCTGAAAGCGGATGCCATCAAGATCATGGACAAAGAAAACGACCTTCACCTTCTTTGACACCGCATAGGAGACAATCTTGGAATAGCCTTGAAACTTGATTGCAAATGGAAAATCCATCAGCAGAAAATCATTCTCATGACATTTCTCATCAATCGCCTTAAGAATCGAATCGACATATCCGCCAAGGAGGTTCATATTCGACGCAAAATACTTCACCTTTTCATCGTTGACTGTGACAATATCTTCGATCAGCGGTCTGAAATTCATTTCACGATAAAGGAAGAGAAGATCTTCTCTTGATTTATTCAGCGCATTGAATCCAATGCCGGTAACATGAAAATCAGGTATATAGAAAACCATCGGATAATTATTCGCCCTTTGTATCGAGATAGAAGTCCTTGCAGGAGTTGTATACCCCCTTCAAGGAAGGATACATTTTCAGGTAGACTTTCTTATAAAGCTTATTGTAGACTTCGTGATTCTTCATATCCGGATGAATGACTTCAGTCTTTTCTACCATATGGCTGACAGCCTCTTTCTCGTTTTTATAAACGCCAAGAGAGATAAATCCGGCCATTGCCGCTCCTAAAGAGCCTGCTTCGACAGTAGCAGAGCGATAACAAGGAACTCCAAAAACATCCGCGATGATGTGGACTAAAACATCCGATGCGCTTCCTCCTCCTGACAAGACGATATATTCCGGTTTCTTATGCGTCTTTTTCATGATCTCATCAAGACCTTCGCGAAGCGCAAAGGCAATACCTTCATAAATTGCGCGGTAGAGATGATAACGGGTATGAACACCTGAGAATCCGACAATAGATCCTTTGGCATTCGGTCTCTTCAGTCCCGGTCCCCAATAAGGCTGAAGGACAAGTCCATCCGAACCAGCCGGAATGTCTTTGATCTTTTCGTTCATATACTCTTCAACCGAAATGCCAAGTTTCTGACTTTCAATGATGTCATTGGCACCGAAGTTATCCAGATACCAGCGGATCATCCATAAGCCGCGATAGATCTGAACCTCTAAGTCATAGGCGTTTTGATAAGGGGCTATATAAGAAGGAAGAAACGTCTCCGGTTCCTTGTATTTGGAAGAGACGACATCAATCGTGCATGCTGTTCCTAAAGATACGGCGGCCAGGCTTTCATCGATGCAGCCATCTCCGAAAGTTTCGCAGGCTTTATCAGAGCCAGTAGCGATCAGCTTTGTCCCCACAGGAATGAAGGACTTCTTTGAAAACTCTTCCGTAACCTCTCCGATGACATCACCGACTTTGACAAGGCCAGGAAGAGTTGCATGAGGGATTGAGAAAACATCGGATTTAGGATGAAGGCTGGAGAACCACTTACCCTTTTTGAAATTGAAAGGATAGTGTCCTGCGCAGTCACCGGTAGAAACAAGCAGGTTTCCGGTGACACAATAGTTGAAATAAGTCGGAAGAGGAACGAAATATCTCATCTTGTCCCAGTTTTCTTTTTCGTATTTCTTCAGCCAATAAGTAACTGTTCTTTCCGCATTGAATTTGACCGTATCATTCATGCCGATAAGGCGGAAGAGTATTTTCTCATACCACTTGAGATAGGACATATGAGGATCTCTTGTGATTCTCTGGTCCAACCAGAGAATCGAAGGCCTTAAGGGTTTCTTATCCTCATCGAGAATCAAAGAAGAATCACGGAAGGTCATCATGACCATACCGGAGATCTTCTCAAGATATTCAGGTGTCTTTTCATGAAGTTCCTTTGTTGCAAGACAAAGCTCATCCATGTAAAACTCTGGATGCTGTTCAGCATAGCCCTTTTCGACAGAGAAGAATGCTTCTTTGTATTTCTGTTGTGAAAAAGACAAAGTCTTTCCTGTCTCATCGATGATTGAAGCACGTAACGACTGAGTTCCGATATCAACAACCAAAAGATATTTACTCATAGTACAATCCTCTCTCCTTAGAATAGTCTTCATACAAATATTTGCAATTCAATTATACACGAAAAAAAGGCTTCCGCCCTTGAAAAAGAGAGATTTATCCTTTACTTTCAATATTAGAAAGAACAAGAAGTTGTTATAATAAACACCTATGGATTGGATTAACATCATTTTAGTTTCCATCTCGATGGCTGTTGACTGTATGACAATCGGTGCAACCGATGGCATACAGGAGCCCAACATGAAGAAGAGAAAGATCTTCTTCATCGCTTTTATATTCGGCCTTTTCCAAGGACTGATGCCGACTATCGGTTACTTTGTCGGCTA
>CAKUXT010000040.1 GCA_934700375.1 uncultured Bacilli bacterium
CTTCAGTGATCCTGATCAGTTCCTTATTCCTTATTTCCCACGCATTGCAATTCTGTTTCAATAAATAGTCATCATGTGTTGCAATGATGACAAGATGATGAAGAGAAAACTCCTTAAGAACATCATAAACAAGTTCTTTCGTTTCCGAATCGATATTCGCAGTTGGCTCATCAAAAAGATAAACATCACTGCTTTTAAGAAGGGCAGCACAGATTTCTACTCTAGTCTGTTCTCCTCTTGAACACTTGGAAAGTCTTTCCTCTTTTAAATTCTCAATACGGAACAAAGAAAGAAGATGATTGATTCTATCTTCATCATCAGAAACAATATGAAGATAATCGATCGTCCTCAGTTCAGGTATCACGCATAGATCAGCAGTCACATAAGATAGGCTGATCTTGCTTGAATCATATTCAGACTCCTCAGTCTGAATATGACCAAGATAATGATTCTTCATTCCGTATAATGTATTCAAAAGAGTAGTCTTCCCTGTTCCGGAAGGACCCATGATCAAATTCATCTTTCCTGTTCTGAATTCAACCTTATTAGCAGAAAAAAGCAAATTATCCTCGCTTTTATCTGCATATAATGAAAACTTATTCAGTCTTACCTTTGTAGTAGTCATCATCAGTATTGAGCTTGTTTTTATATGCAAAACAATAATTAAAGTTATCCGGAGTTGCTAATACGGTCGTGAAATACTGCTTTGATGTTCCTTGTGTAGGATAATTACCCCACCACCAAATTGACATTTCCTGATAATCCCCTTCTATAAAATAATACACTCCTTGTTTTCCAAGAGAAAGAGAGTATCCTTCAGGACAATAATCAGCTGTTATCTCAGAAATGGAAAAATGTTCCGACCAATTAGCTGTTGTCATAGTATTCCTAGTGAATCTACAATCATATGTATATGAAGCACCCATCTTTTCCCCAACTCCAACCGAGGCTTTGACAACATCAATTTTTGCTGTTGCTTCCATTTTAGACTCAACATAATAATCCACTCCATAATTAAAAGAAAAAGATTTATGTGTGGTATCAGTAAAAGAGCCGGCTTTATCAAAAGCAGATTTAGCCGTTCCCGACTCCAATACATCATGATCAAAATATGAACTAAAATGCGAATAAATGCCTGTGACTTTAATAATTTTGGTAATGTTCATATCCATATAACGACCAATCAAATTTGAACCACGCCATTTTTCACTTTCGCAGTGGCCTTTTTTCACTTCCCCATAAGACTCGATTTCCTCAGTTGCATTCCTTTTCAAATCTTCAGCTGCCACCTTGCTATCATCCGAAATCGTCGATAGATAATACGCATTCTCACATTCTTTAAGAAAATCCTGCTCCGATTTTTGTTGTTCATATTTAGTATGTTGTTGAATAGAACTCATGCTATCAATCGAGCAATTATAAAAATCAGAAAACATAGGAACAACTAATAACAAAATCAAACTTGCTTTTTTAATCATATCATTACCTCTTTAAATGGTTAGCAGTAAGATATGCTGTTAATCTTGGAAAATTATAGTCACCGCCTCCAAAAAGTCAAGCGTTTCTTTACATATCAAAAGCAAAAAGTTTCAACGACATAATTCAGGATATCACTTGTCACAATCGCCATTATCTTTCATAATATGAACATGATTAAGAAATACATACCTAGAATCATCGATAAAACTCTTGAATTCGCCCTTAAAACAAAAGGAGCCGTTTTGATAGTCGGACCAAAATGGTGTGGCAAATCAAGAACAGCTGAGAAATACGCAAAAACAAAAATAGAATTATTGCCAAGAGCAACAAGAGACCAATATATCTCCCTTGCAAAGAACGCAACAAAGGAGTTTTTGAACATCGGACCAAAACCAATCCTATATGATGAATGGCAGATCATCTCCTTTATCTGGGATGACATTAAATCCGAAATCGATAAAAATGACGAATTCGGTCAATATATTCTGACAGGAAGCGTAACGGATAAGACATCATCTTCTGAACCAGAAGATGAAAGACATACCGGTGCTGGAAGAATCATAAGAAAAAGAATGAGAACAATTTCTCTTTTCGAAAGCAATGAAAGATCTGGAAAAGTATCATTGTCAAAACTGAACCGATTAATGGTGCAGTGGCGCGATAGTTTTATCAGTTTTTAGCATGTTTTTTTGATTTTTCTTCGGGTATGAAATCTTTCATAATACCCTTTGGTCTTATCGGCATCGAAGAGCAGCGTCATGATTTGCTCCACTGTCTCTCTCACTCCATCATCACAGTAACGATGAAAGCCGCATATTGCGGACAACACATGTCTCTTCTTGTCTGCTGCGCAAACAAATCAAGCGGTGTTCTGCTTTCTTTCTTCTTTTCTCTTGCTTCAAGTTCCGTATCTATTTTATCTCTTAACGACAATAATTCTTCTTTAGAAAACGTACGGATGTCCAGGCCGGACACGGATTCTATTGTAGTGGCTCTCATATGGCGATGGTCCTTTCGGGAAGTAGGCAGGAATTCAGGAAAGGACCAATCACCAAACCAATCTTAACTGGATCCCTGCCTACCTTCCTTAATCATAGGTTTGGCAGGAATATTATTGCTTTTTTTCTGTAAACCATCTTAAAAGCGAACGGGAATATCACCACACTGCACCATTAGTCGGACGCTTTTGACGATCAGATTTCTTTGTGAATGGTTTTGTCGATGGGGGAGAAGACGATATAGTAGACAGGGATTAATAAGAAGAGGAACCAGTAAGGATGCCAAAGGCCTGTGAACATTCCTATGAAGCAATAGATGCCGGTGATAAGAAGAGGGAAGATAAATTCACAGAATCTTCTTTTTGAAATGGCTTCGTAGAGGCTAGGTGCAACAGGACCTAAGATAAACAACGGCCAATACAGTGCCCAGCCGGAAGGAACAAGACATCCTAATAACAGATAGGCGATTATGATAAGGAAGAAGGATCCTCCCCAGAGGGAACCGACGATGACGTCATGTCTGATCTCTTCTTTTGTTTTCTTCTTTTCATTTTTGTCGGAAGAGCTGATGCTGACGCCATCGCTAGAGACGAGAACGTCATCATTTCCGTTATTGACATGGACATAGGCACCGCCTTTAGAAACGTGAACGACATTTCCTTTGTCATCTTTGACTGTGAAGTCGTTCTCTTTGTTCTCTTCTTCTCTTTCTTTTGTTTCTTTTGCGATATCATCGATGGATTCATCGCTGCTTAATAAGTCATCCAATGATACATTGTAGAGCTTTGCAAGGCAGATCAGATTATCGGTATCAGGGCTTGCTTCTGCTCTTTCCCATTTGGAAACGGCCTGTCTTGATAATCCTAATTTATCTGCTAACTGCTCTTGGGATAATCCGCTCTTCTTTCTCAGCTCGACTAATCGGTTTGCAATTTTGATATTCATAATTTTCCACCTCCGTGTTTCTGCAAAAAGTTTAACTTTATTGCCGGTTGCCTACTACCAAGTTTGCTTTTCATTGGCGCAACTATCGGTTGCAACTGAACTTTACACTGCTCTTTTGTTTATACAACTTAATTTATATACTGAGGTTGTTTATAATGTACATCCTGCAAAAATATCTTTTACAAGATAGATGACTGCTACAGAATCAATATCGGAGATTGGGAAATTGTCGGAGAGGGAATCAATTCCGTTTATAATGACTTCTTTATATGCGGATAAGGTAAAAGCGTTCTGCCATGTCGGTACGATCAATGTTTTTCCCTGGTATAAGAAGATACCATTGTTCAATGAAGAGTAATCCGGTCTTACTTTACTGCTTTCGATTCCGGTCTTGTTAAGGAAGGAATGGAAAAGCGAACGGGAGAAAAGGACAACCTGGTTGAAGATAATCTCTTTGTTCTTGTTGAATTCTTTGATGATCGATTTGCTTTCTTTTTCATTCTTCATCATGAGAGACAAAACAGCAAGAGGTGCAAACTTTGCAATCATTTCCGGAAGGAGAACCTGCTTCTTGTTTTCAAAGAACTGGTCTAAAAGAAGAAGTGCGTTCTCTTCTTCTGTCTTGCTGTCTAAAGTAAGGCCTTCATTCTGATGCTTGACGATTCTATCCCACTCTTCTTTGAAATAGAGATAGCCTTTCTGACTGTTTTCTTTTCCCTGTGCTTTGAAAACGATGCTATTACCGATCCAGGAATAAATCGTATATGCCAAAGAAGTGGAGATATCCTCGCTTGTCATTCTGTTTTCATCATCTCTGTCAAAGTGATTTGACAATATTTCATCACCGATAGAAAAAGAGATTCTTTTTTCGTCGTTGATCTGAGCGATTTTGTTTTTAAGTTCTTGTTTGTTCATGCCTATATTGTAAAACAAAAACAAAGATAAAAAAATGTTTTCTTTTCTAACTATCTTCTAGCCTTTATAATATTGTGGTAATTAGGAGAACATCATGATCAAAGATAAAATTGTCGTCATTGATTTTGGTGGTCAATACAATCAATTGATCGCCCGTCGTGTTCGTCAGTGTCATGTCTATTCTGAAGTCTGGCCTTATACTGTTGATATCGAGAAGTTGAAGGATCCATCCATCAAAGGCATCATCTTTACCGGCGGTCCTAATTCCGTCTATGATGAGAAGTCGCCTCATATCGCTAAAGAGATCTTCGATCTCCATAAGCCGATATTAGGTATCTGTTATGGTGCACAACTTATCGCCTATCTCCTTGGCGGAGAAGTGAAGCATGCCCCGATATCCGAATACGGAAAGACAGCTGTTCATGTTCTGAAAGAGGATTCCATCCTTCTTGAGAATGTCGATAAGACAACAGAAGTCTTCATGTCCCACACGGATTATATCTCTAAGATTCCGGAAGGCTTTGTTCTTACTGCTAATACCGATAATTGTCCTACTGCTGTATTTGAATGCAAAGAGAGACAAATCTATGCTACCCAGTTTCATCCTGAAGTCAGACATTCTCTTCAGGGACAGACGATGATTGAAAACTTCGTCTATCATGTCTGTCTTTGCAAAGGGGAGTGGAAGAGCGAATCATTCATTCAGGATGAGATTGAAAGAGTCAAAGCACAGGTCGGAGACAAGAAAGTCCTTTTAGGTCTTTCCGGCGGTGTTGATTCCGCTGTTGTCGCTGCTTTGCTTTCAAAAGCGATTGGAAACAATCTCTATTGTGTCTTTGTCGACCATGGATTGATGAGAAAAGATGAAGGAGATGAAGTAGAACGCGTATTTGGAAAGAGCGGAAAGTTCACATTGAACTTTATCCGTGCCAATGCCGGAGATCTTTTCTTTGAACGTCTCAAGGGCGTCAGTGATCCGGAACAGAAGAGAAAGATCATCGGTGCCACTTTCCTTGAAGTCTTTGAAAAAGAGACAAAGAAATTATCGGATTGCGAATTTTTGGCCCAGGGAACCATCTATCCTGACAGAATCGAATCAGGATTAGGAATCTCGGCCAAGATCAAATCCCATCACAATGTCGGAGGACTTCCGAAGAATATGTCATTCAAAGGCCTTGTAGAGCCTTTGAAAGATCTCTTCAAGGATGAGGTCAGAGAGGTTGGAAGACTGTTAGGACTTCCTGAGACAATCGTCTCCCGTCAGCCTTTCCCAGGCCCTGGACTCGGTGTCAGAATCATCGGTGAAGTCACGCCTGAGAAGGTCAAAATCGTTCAGGAAGCCGATTATATCTTCAGAGAAGAGCTTCATAAGGCCGGTATCGATAAAGACATCAGCCAGTATTTTGCTGCACTGAGCAATATGAGAAGTGTCGGTGTCATGGGTGACGGAAGAACCTATGACTATGCTATTGTCTTAAGAGCGGTTCAGACCGATGACTTCATGACAGCAAAACCGTATCCGATTCCCTATGATGTCCTGCAGACTGTCGTCGATCGAATTGTCAATGAAGTGAAAGGCGTCAACCGCGTCGTCTATGACTTCACTTCCAAGCCGCCGTCAACGATTGAGTTAGAGTAAATATTCACAATCAAATAGGTGCACTGTATTGTTCAGTGCACCTATTTTCGATAATGGAAAAGTTGTTTATTGAAGAAATGTTGAGAATTTCCGATGTTTTCAGCTTTCTGAATCAGAATTGATCATTTATTTCCGCAATCAGATGGCCGACAGCGTTGTCGTTGTTGGAAGGCAGATGGATGTTTGATATTCGTTTGATCTCTTCGTCTGCATTCAAAGGAGATGCCTTGAATCCACAGACTTCCAGCATGGTGTGATCGATCATGCTGTCTCCGATTCCTAAAACATAGTTAGGATCATATCCTAATAAGGAGCAGTAGTTTCTTATTGCTGTTCCTTTTGATGCTTTCTTGGAAAAGAATTCGACATAATTCTCAGAATTATGGATGACATATAAATCTTTTTGGAATCTCTTTCCTTCTTCTGTTACTTTATCGCATGCTTCTTTCGGACCGATAAAGAGGATCTTGCTTGCTGTTATATTGTATAGATCATGATGGTCTGCATAAACATGATCAGGAAGGAAGCGAACGATACTGATTTCATTTCTGATGTATTCGTTATCGATTGAATTGCTGTACCATTTATCCAATGAGAAGACGATTGTCGTATACGAAGGGAACTCTCTATATAAGAAGGATAGTAATTCTGTTTTATCTTTGTCATCGATTGGAGTGGAGGAGATGGCTTTGTTATTGCAATCTGTCACATAGGCGCCGTTGAGTGTGATGTAAGGAGTGGATAGTTCTAACTGATCATGATAGGACTTCAAAGCCTTATACGTTCTTCCTGATGTCAGGATGAACGGTAATTTGTCTTTGAAATCCATGATTTCTTTCTTTGTGAAGCTATCAATCTCCAGTTTGGAGTTGATCAGCGTTCCATCAACATCACAGAATATGGCTTGTGTTTTCTTCAATTCGGATGGCTCTATTTGATAGTTGATTTTCATATTGTGTATGTCACTTTCGTTTTTAAAGCCCTTTTATTATATGATTTTTCAGTAGTGATGAACATAAATATCAACACAGGTTTCTTGACATTATTGGTTTTTCGACTTCTTTACAAAAAATATACAATTTAATTTTTTGAGACAACAAATTAACAGATTTTGTCGAAAATTAATGCTTTAGCACCTCAAATACTAGACAAACGGTCAAGAAAATAAATTTACATTGTCTTTACAATTTATTTTTCTTGACAAAGTAAAGCTGATAGGCGTATTCTAATCGCAAGCTTGGAAGCGCTTTATACACGTTCTGTGATTTCGCTTCCATTGCGAATGATTTTTTCAAGGAGGAACTTATGAAAAAAATCAATCTGCTTCTTTTGACGTTACCTTTGGCTCTTGCTGCTTGTGGCGGACAGACCAGTAACAATGGTGAGAAGAATCCGACAGCTGTCAAAGCCGAAGCCGCTTCTAAGATGACAGAAGAACAGCTTATTGCTGAAGCAAAGAAGGAAACCGGAAGCTTTGTCGCTTATGGCAACACTTCCCGTATTACCAAGGCAATGGAGAACTTCGCTAAGGCCTATGGTGAAAAAATCGGTTTATCTGCCGATAAATTCAAAGCATCCAAATTGGATGACTCCAAGATCTACACCCTTCTTCAGACAGAATATAAAGCTGCTTCCAATGCCAACGGTGCTTCCTTCGTTTTAGTTCAGGACTCTGCAAACCTTGATTTATATAGAAGCAGCTCCGATATGTTGACAAACTATCATTCTAGCCTTTTCGATTCCAATCTCTCTCAGGATGAACTTGTCCCACTTACTCATCAGTACATCAATAAGCTCTTCATCTGGAACAACAAGGATGGCGATGCTGCTCCGAAGTTCACTAATGTCTGGGAATTGACTGAAGAGAAGTTTGCTAAAAAGATCTATTTCAAGTCTCCTGATGCCGAACAGGTCAATATGAACTTCCTTATCACCTTGACCTCTCCTGCATGGGTCACCAAGATGGAAACTGCCTACAAGGCACACTTCGGCAAGGATTATGTCAAATCCGATAAGTATGAAAATGCTTCTTATGAATGGATTGCAAAGTTCTTGACAAATGCTGATACTTCATCCATCACTTCCGATACAAAGATCGCTGCTGCAGTTTCTGAAGAAACCAACCATGATAAAGTCGGATTATTCGTCCTTTCCAAGTTGAGAGATAAATCCGTTACATCAGATAACCTTACTGTCGGTGCTTGGGAACCTCAGTCTATCACTCCTTTCGCAGGCTTCATGTATTCTATCTATGCTCAGCTTGCCACTAGAGGTCCTCGTCCTTACACTGCAATGCTCTTCACCAACTATTTGATGACTGCTGAAGGCTTTGCTCCGTGGAGCACTTCTGTCGGCGGATATTCTTCCATGAAGAACATCCCTGTCTATGAAGGCGATAAGGATCTTGATTTCTACAAGAACTGCTTGGTTATTGAAGATGGCGCTTATATCAGCACTGTCAAAGTTGCTGCTCAGGACTGGATCAATACTGTTCTTGCAAACAAGGGCAAGTAATAAACCTGAATTCGTTCGTTGATTAGTTACATAAGGACGGGCAAAACCGTCCTTATGTTATTTTAAGGAAATTTATCTATGGAAAATAACTCGGCACAAATTAAGAAAAAGCCATCTGCGCTGAAGCTGATGCTATATAAAGTAGCGCAGTTCTTCGGCGTTCCGGCTAACACGATTCTTGTAGTCGTTGGGCTTGCTCTTCTTTATTTTACTGTTTATCCGACAATCATTTTGTTGAAGTCGACTTTCACAGTCTCATTTGGTGAATCCAGTAAGGATCTTATGGAGGGCTCTTATACTATATTATGGTGGAAGAGACTCTTCGCTAGCGGTCAGATATCCATAACCTATTTCTATAAACCACTATGGAACTCCCTCTATATGTCTTTCTTAGCGAGTATCATCGCTATTCTGTATGGAGGAATTGTCGCATTCCTCATTACAAGAACGAATGTCAAAGCGAAGAAGTTCTTATCGACAATCTTTGTTTTTCCCTACATCATGCCTTCTTGGACATTAGCAACGTTCTGGCAAAATTTCTTCCAGTATGAAAAGTTCGGAAATGGAAGAAACGGTATGTTATTTAACCTCTTCAAAATCATCGTTCCGGAAGGAATGGTCTATGGCATGGTTCCTTGCGCTGTTGTCTTAGGACTTCACTATGCTCCGTTTGCTTATATTCTTATCGGTGGTATTCTGAAGAATATGGATGCCAATTTGGAAGAAGCCGCAACCATTCTTCAGGCAAGCAGATGGAAGATCATTTGGAAAATCACAGTTCCGATTGTCATGCCTGCTGTTCTTTCTACCTTCCTTTTGGTCTTTGCCTCTTCTATGTCCGCTTATGCTGTTCCGCAGTATATCGGTGGCGGCGAAAAGGTTCTGACAACCTATATGAGGCAGTTCTTTAATGGTGGATGGCAAGGCCAGGGCTACATCTTCGGCGTTGTCATGATTGTATTCGGTGTCGGTATTCTTCTGATCAACCAGTTATTGACTGGTAAGAGAAAGAACTTTACAACTGTCTCTGGTAAATCTGGTCAGATTTCCTATATCAACTTAAAGGGCTGGAAATATCCTATCGCCGTTTTGTTGGTATTGCTTTCTGTCTTCTGTTCCATTCTTCCGATTGTCACTTTCGCTTTGGAATCTTTATGTGATAAGGCAGGCGATTATTCGACATTTACATGGCAATATTGGTTCTCTAGAAAAACGACGGATGCACAAAACGGACTTGTTGGTATCTTCTTTGAAAGACAGGTGTGGTTGGCCTTTAAGAATTCTCTGTTGCTTTCGTTATCCTGCGCATTCATTGCTGGTACTTTGGGTATTCTTATCGGCTATTCAGTCGCTAAGAAACGTGGAACATTCTTATCCAAGGCTGTTGATAACTTAGCCTTCTTGCCTTACTTGATGCCTTCTATGGCTTTAGGCGTTGCCTTCTTAGCCATCGGCTCCACCTGGGGAATTCAAGGATCTTTCTTATTGTTGATTCTAGTCGGTAGTATCAAGTACTTGCCGTTTGCATCACGCTCTGGCATTTCAGCCATGATGCAGTTGTCCGGAGAAATCGAAGAATCCGCTTTGATTCAGAATGTCCCTTGGTGGAAACGTATGGTCAGAGTCATCTTCCCGATTCAGAAGTCCACCTTCATCTCCGGTTACATCTTACCATTCACTTCCTGTATGAGAGAGCTCTCGCTCTTCGTCTTGTTGGCTGCTGGTAATACCGTATTGCTTACAACCCTATTGGATGAATGGTTGCAGTGGTGGCCGCAGTCTGCTAACGCTCTTAACTTACTTATTGTCATTACAGTTCTTGTTATTAACTTCCTTGTCAACTTGCTCACTGGAGCATCCATCGATAAGGGAGTAGGAGGAAAATAAACATGCCTAGGATATTACTTGAAGATGTTACGAAGAGATGGAACGACTTCTATGGAGCCGACCACCTCGACATGGAGATCGAAGACAAGGGATTCATCACCCTTTTGGGCCCTTCCGGATGCGGAAAAACCACGACGCTCCGTATGATCGCGGGCCTTGAGACCCCGACTTCCGGAAGAATCACGATCGGAGACGAGGTCGTCTTCGATTCCGAGCAGGGAATCAACGTCCCTGCAAACAAGAGACACGTGGGCTTCCTCTTCCAGAACTACGCCCTCTGGCCCCACATGACTGTCTACAAGAACATTCTCTTCGGACTTCAGAACGTGAACCAGGAGATGCCTGTTCACGCAAGCGAGTACGAGAGGCTTCTCGACATGTCCCGCAAGGTCATGGAAGTGGACACCATCATGTCCGCCTCCAACGGCAGCATGGGCAAGGACGGAAAGAAGGACAAGGACAAGGAGATGCTCTTCCTCATCGACGGGCTCACCATCAGCCAGTACTCCGCAAAGGAGATCATGGCCATGAGACTCGGCGAGATGGACAGGACAGCTGCCCTTGAAGCCGCAAAGAGCGCAAGCGACGCCTACCTGGAGAAGGCCGAGAACGAGAAGAGAAGAATCGAGGAGAAGGGCTTCACCATCGACATGACGACCTTCGACCTCATGAAGGACGGAGAAGTCTATGCCAAGAAGAGAAGACTCGACAGGGAAGAGATGGACCTGAAGCTCAGACATGTCGCACGCGTCGTCAAGATCGGCGAGTTCATGGACAGATACCCTGCGGAGCTCTCGGGCGGCCAGCAGCAGAGAGTCGCCATCGCAAGAACCCTTGCCCCTGGACCCAAGGTCCTCTTCATGGACGAGCCTCTTTCCAACCTCGACGCCAAGCTCAGACTCGAGATGAGAGCGGAGCTTAAGAGACTGCACAGGGAGACAGGCGCGACCTTCGTCTACGTCACCCACGACCAGCTCGAGGCCATGACCCTTGCCACAAGGATCTGCCTCATCAGGAACGGCGTCATCCAGCAGTACGATCCGCCGCTCACCGTCTATTCCAAGCCGAACAACCTCTTTGTCGCGGACTTCGTCGGAAACCCTGCCATGAACTTCGTCCAGGCATCGGCCGAGATGAAGGACGGAAGAGTCGAGGTCAAGGGCCTCACAGGATCCTTGAAGGGAATCTTCACGCCCAACGAGGAAGGATTCTCCCTCGAGGAAGAGGAAAGAGAGTACCTGAGACTGAAGAAGGAGAGAGAGGCGCTTAAGGCGGAGAGAGCATCTGAGAAGGGATATGTCGAGAAGAAGAACGCGGACACGACCTTTGTGCCCGAGATCATGACTGCAGACGGCGCTGAAGTCGTCGAGGGCGGAAAGTTCTACCTCGGCATCAGACCTGAGGCCGTGAGAGTCTGCTCCGGAAAGGGAATCGAGGCCGAGGTCTATGCGGCGCTTCCTTCCGGCATGGAGACGACGGTCAGGCTCAAGGTCAACGACTTCATCCTCACGTCGGTCGTCTTCGGCGGCGTCGACTATCCTGTCGGAAGCAAGGTGAACATCGACTTCGAGAGCGACAACATCCTGCTCTTTGACAGACGCGACGGCAGACTCGTCGCTTCCGGAAAGCT
>CAKUXT010000041.1 GCA_934700375.1 uncultured Bacilli bacterium
ATTGTGAGTTGATCAATAAAAGAGAAATCGGCAAGAAAGCAAAAGAAAACTATTATCTCACTGCCTTGAATGTACTTAGACTGATCAAAGCGAGTGAAGAGATGAAAAAATGAAAACAACAAAAGCCGGAGTAACCCGGCTTTTGTCTTTATAGATTATTTGATTCCTTTCAGGAAATCATCTTCGTTTGCGACTTTCGGATATTCTCTCTTTTCCGTGTCATCGTGAAGAGGAGTCCAGACCTGGGCGAAGAAAGGATCGACTTTAGCTCTCTCTGCATAGTTCCAGCTTCTCTTTTCGCAGTCATCGCACCAGAATCCGCCCTCTAAGACAAGGCGAGGAGAGGCTTTGAATGTATGACCGAAAGCATCCTTGAAGACGAGCTTTGTGGACCAGTCGCCCTTGACCATATCGGTGGATAAGAGTTCACCGCCACGGAATGCGGCTGCTTTCTTCATATCATCGATATCGAGTTCGCTTTCCGGCTTTGATTCATCATAGCCGTGATCAAGGACAATGACTTTGTCATAGTCCTGATAAGGCTTGAAATCTCTGAAGTCATGACTGATTGCAGCCTGTTTCTCTTTTCCGCCCCAATACGCTTCAATCTGAGGTTCAAGGTTGTCTTTCAAGAAGTGGAGCGTTCCATGTTCTGTCATAGCAAGTTTGTTGAACTTGTTCTTCATGATGGAACCGATCATCTTCTGGCCAAGATTTGTCTTGCACATGAACTTCATGAAATTGAATGTTCCACCGAGCGTTTCGATGAAGGAATCGTAGTAATAATCAAAACCATCATGTCTGAAGTGGAGATAGTTTTCGAGTTTGTCAGAATCAAGATAGTAGTGACCATGGAAGTTTCTTGTTGCAATCATGCTCGGATCAAGAACATATTCGAGATGAGTAAGGCCGAATTTTCCATACATATTCTTATAGAGATCATAAGTAGAGATTCTGCAGGAGGCACCGCCGCCGATGTTGTAGATGTGATTCCAGAAGGAAGCATCGAGCTGATTATTGAAGAAGAGATAGGTAAGGTTTCTCATCGCTCTTCCGGAATCTCTGTCGGAGACATATTCAAGAACGTTGTTAAGGCAGTTGTGGAACATGATGGCATCGTTGATCTTTGCCATGCCTTTTCCGATAATTCCAGTCTGTCTCAATGATGCAAAGTGCTTCAGTCCGCTTTCGATGACAAGGCGTTCGGAAGCGACTTTGGATACTGCATAGTAATCGAACATGCTCGGCTTGATCGGATCACCGACTCTTCCCCAGTGGATAGGAGGCATTCTGTCTCCGGTCTCTGCAACTGTGCCGATATAGACAAAGTAGGTCTTGTCGTTCTGATTCAGTTCCATGATTGCTTTGATGAGGTTATAGGTGGAACCATAGTTGACTATCATGGCCTTTTTAGGATAGTAGTCAGCATAAGGAGAAACGAATGCGGCGATGTGAAGAATCAGATCGACACCAGAGACTGCTTTCTTGACGACTTCATAATCGTCCAAATCGCCCCAGACAATGCTTAATCCTTCTTTGTGAAGATATGGCTTTAAAAGATCATGGTTTTTCTCACTGTCTCTGACGATGAGTCTGATATTGTAATTGTTCAGATCCTCGACCATCATCTTCAAGGATTCGAACCCCATATTTCCGGTTGCACCGGTCATTAAGACTGTCTTTTTCTCGTTCATATTATTCTCCCTTCATGTTGATGACTTTGACTTTCTTCTCAGCAACTTCCTTGCTTAAGAGAGCAGAATCGAAGATTGCCTTTTTGATGTCGTCATCGTGGACGTGAAGTTTATCGATGCCTAAGGATCTTTCGATGAAGAGATTTGCACACTGCAAAGTCTTGAATTTGACCATGTTCAGTCCAGGATCGATACCTTCTTTCTTGTACTGTCTCATCTGAGCCTTGCCACCGAAGGTGTAGAGGAAATCAGGGATGGTCTTGACCTTAAGTCCTTTCTTTCCGAGTCCTTCAGCAAAGGTAGGAAGAAGTTCGCTCCAATTCATGTTGTAGCATCCGATCGGATAGCAGTTTCCGCCCTTGTTGTAGATCAAAGCGTTGCAAAGAGCTTCGCCGACCTGCTTGATGGTGACCATTGTTGTACCACCTCTTGTGTACATAACAGAATTTTTAGCTTTCAGAATCATCTCAGCCATGAATACCCAGACTGGCTTTCTTCCAGGCTGTGTGCCGAAGATATAAGGAAGTTCCAGAACGGCGACATCCATATCATTTCCAAAAGACATCGCTGCTTTTTCCTGGTCGATTCTAGAACGGATATACGGATGATATTCCGTCAGTTTCCATTCCGGATGTTCTTTTGCGAAATAAGAGAAGTAAGAACCGCAGATAGAGACATGCTTGATTCCGACTTCTTTTCCGATGTTAAGAAGACGATAGATGGGATCGATGTTGTACTTTTTATAAAGGTTATAGATAGGAGCCTTTCCTTCGACTCTTTCATCAACACCGGCTGCAAAGATGAATGCATCACATCCTGACATCTTTTCTTTCAGCTCTTCATCGCTCATCTCCAAATAGTTGCCGAATTCGATTTCCATCTTCGGATTCAAGACAGCACCTTCAGGAATGGGAGGAAGAGCAAGTGTCTTTACCTCGTGTCCTAATTTGATCAACTCATTCGCTGCCTGACTTCCAAGTAATCCCGTACCACCAATCATGAAAACTTTCATTGCAATTTTCCCCCTTTATTGCTATGATTAGAATAACAACACTGTGTTGTGAAAACAATGTGCAGTATGATTCAAAAAAGTTGTTGAACAAACACTGCAACAAAAAGTGTTGCGTTGAAGACATTTACGCAAAAAGTTGTACAACGAGGAAAAACTATGGACAAGAAAAACAGAAGAGTCGAAATGACTAAACGTTTGATGAAAGAAGCTTTATTTGAGCTTCTGAAAGAAAAAGAAATCTATAAGATTTCAGTGAAGGAATTATGTGAAAAGGCGGATGTCAACAGAACGACATTCTACGCCCACTATTTCCAGCCAGAAGATATTCTTCATGAAGTGGAAAAGGACTGCATCAATCAATTGATGTCTTATCTTGAAAAGCTTTCTCCGAATCTCTCTTCGAAGGAGTATCTTGTTGAATTCTTCAATCAGATCGAAGAGAACAAAGAGCTTTATGAGATTCTTATTAAGCGGAACGATAATGGTACATTTATCAATCAGCTTAGAGACGCTTATCTGACCACAACGACGTTGATGTTGGATAAAACCGAATATCCAGAGTATTTCAAAGAATTCCTCATCAGCGGAAATGTTTCTCTTTTGGTCAAATGGATTCATGATGGATGCGATATCAAAGCTGAGAAGCTTGCATCCTTGTTATTTGAAATCAACCATAAGTTCTTCTAAATGAAAAGGTTCTTCTCTGTGTGGGAAGAACCTATTTTGATCAATCGTTGTAATCGCCGTTTCCGAATTTGTAGTTCAGAAGATAGTACTTATCGTTGATTTCAACACAGTATTTGATTCTCTTCTTGCTATTAAGTGCGAAGTTACGATAAGCCGCATACATCACGCGAGGTGTAACCTGATATTCTTTTCCATAAACCTCAATCGTAATTGTTTCCGTGAATAATCTGTATGAGACACCAATCAGTTTGCAAGGATGGACATAGTAATCTTTCTTAGTCATCATGTTCAGGTGTATGATGGAGAAGATAGAGAAGAGCAATACAAAAAGAGCAATGCCGATGATGATTGAATCTGTAATGATCAGATTCATTAATGTAAGATGTTCATGGAGCGCAAACCCTAAAGAAGAGCCGGAAATGAGAATAAAGACACAGCTCAAAATCAGAAAAATAAGGTAGTAATTAAAGCAGAAAAAATCTTTTGTTCTTAACTTCATTTCTTTAGTGTTCTCCTTTTGAAATCAAATGGTGACCCTGAAGAGATTCGAACTCTTGACCCTCTGATTCGAAGTCAGGTACTCTATCCAGCTGAGCTACAGGGCCACGTAAGAATATTATCTCATTTTCCATTAAAATATTGAAGTGCTATTGAAAATCTACGTTTGCCTATCGTATTTTTCTTTTCCTTTGATAAGTGTTTTTGTTTGTATGGATATAATTGAGCAAAGGTGTTACAAATTACAATTTTTGTGGTATAATTATTAACGAAAACGTTTAAGATATGATAAAAATAAAAGATATTGCAATTAAATGCCAGACATCGACAGCGACAGTAAGCAAGGCGCTTCACAATTCGCCTGAATTATCGAAAGAGACAATCGAGCGAATCCAGAAAGCGGCCAAGGAAATGGGCTACGTTCCCAATGCGTATGCTCAGGCTTTGAAGATGAAGCGCTCCTATTCCATTGGTGTCATCTATCACATTTACACATTGGAATGTGGATTGAAGCATGAATACTTCTCTACGATTTTGGATGCTTTGAAAGTCGAGGCGGAGAGCAAGGGTTATGCAATCACTTTCCTCTCTCAGTCTTCACAAAGCAATATGTCATATTATCAGAATGCCAAGTTCAGAAATATGGATGGTGTCGTTGTCGTTGCTGAAGATTATTCCGATCCTGAGATTGTCGAACTTGTCAACTCCGGTATGCCGGTTGTCACAATCGATTATCTTTTTTCGGCTTGTTCTTCTGTCATGTCAGACAATGATGAAGGAATGGCAAGACTTGTGAATTATGCTGCAAGTCTGAATCATAGAAAAATGGCCTACATTTTCGGTGAACAGACACCGGTCACAAAGAAGAGAATCGCATCTTTCTACCGCGGTCTGAAGGAAAACGGAATAGAAGAAAGACCGGAATATATGATACAGGCAAAGTATCATGATCCTAAATCAGCAGGACGGGCAACAAAAGAACTGCTCGAACTGAATGATAAGCCGACCTGCATATTCTATCCTGATGATGTTTCGCTGCTAGGCGGATATACTGCTCTTCAGGAAGCAGGGCTGAGAGTACTGGAGGACATCTCAATCGTCGGATATGATGGTGTTGAGATCTCAAGAATGTTCCGACCGATGATGACTACATATATTCAGGATTCCAAGACGCTTGGCACAAAAGCAGCTCAGTTGTTGATTGAACGCATCGAAGAGCCTAAACTCTTTATTCCACAGCAGATATCTGTTCAAGGAGAGATCCAAAAAGGAATGACTTTAGGAGAAGCAAAAAAGTAGGACTTAACTCCTACTTTTTTTTGATGATTCGCTGATAAGCGTAGAAAGAATTCTTTTTGTATCTTTTCAGATTGTCTTTGTAGTCTATATAGACTAGACCGAATCTTTTACTCTCTCCCCATTCCCACTCGAAGTTATCGAACAAGGACCAATAATAGTATCCTCTGATATCGATTCCCTCTTTGATGCAGTGTTTTACTTCGTGAAGATATTTTCTTAGATACTGGCATCTTTCTTTATCGTGTACTGCCTTATCTTTCAAAAGCCTATCATGATAACAGCCTCCGTTTTCAGTGATGATAATCGGGGCTTTGTAACGATTATAGAGGTATTTGCATCCGTAATAGATTGATTTTTCTCTTCTCAACAACCAAGGAAGATCTGTTTTTTCTGATTCTGTTTTCTTTTCGTAAATGACAGTCTTTTCCTCTTTGTTTTTTCTGTAATAGGTTCCTGTATAAATGTTCAGGCAGAGATAATCAGGCTTGGATTTTCTGATGAGCTCCATATCTCCTTTCTGTATGATTTCGGATGTTTCAATCTTCTTTGAGTACTCTTCTGGATAAGAACCGAGGTATAAGGGATCTGAATAGATGGAAAGCGTATAGAACTCTTCTTTGGTGTTCGGAACAGTAAAGAGAATATTGGATAACTCTTTTTCCATATTCTCTTTTTCTCTTCCGTAAGGAAGCGGAACGTTGAAGGTGTTGACAAAGGAAACCGTACAATTGGGATTGTCTTTTTTCAGTATCTGATAGGCGTGACTATGGCAAAGCAAAACGTTGTGTGCGGCTTTTGCCATTGTGATATAGTCACAGTCGATCTTCGGAGCCTGACCTCTTTTCTGGTAGCCTATTCCGATAAAGCATTGCGGTTCATTGAAAGTGATCCAGTCTTTTACTCTTGGGGATAGTTTCTTCGATAGGACTTCGACGTAATGGATGAAGTCGGTGATGATAGAGCGGTTTGCGAAACCTCCCTTTTTCATCAGAACCGAAGGAAGATCCCAATGGAATATCGTGATGACAGGATTCATGCCGTCTTTGATGATTTCATTGACCAAGTCAGAGTAGAAGTCAAGCCCTTTTTCATTGACAGAACCATCGTCTTTGATGACTCTTGGCCAAGAGATGGAAAAACGGAAATCCTGAATGCCGAGCTCTTTTGCGTATTGAAGATCTTCTTTGTAACGATGATAGAAGTCGATTGCGATATTTCCATCTGTCTTATCTTTGATGTTTCCTTTGACCAAACAAAAATCGTCCCAGATACAGGAATCCCTTCCTGATCTGTCTCCTTCGACCTGATAAGACGAGATTCCTGTTCCGAAACGAAATTGATTCATGTTTATCCTTTCACAGAACCAGAGGTGAGGTTCTTGATAATTGCTTTAGAGAAAATGAGATAGACGACAACAACAGGCAGAACTGCTAAAGTCATCAACATATAGATTTTGCCTTTATCGAATGTTTCAGGGTTGTCTGCGCTGAGCTGAGCAATCAATAAAGGGAGTGTCTTCAGCTCATCCTTCTCAATCAACATACTCGGTGCGAAATAGTTGTTCCAGTTGGCGACATAGGCGAAGATGAACTGAATGGCGAGGGCTGGTTTGATGATAGGAAGAACAATCTTATGGAAGATTCCGATTTCGCTTGTTCCGTCAACTCGGGCAGCCTCGACGACTTCATAAGGAAGGATGGATTCAAGGTATTGTTTCATGAAGAAGTAAGTGACAGGAGAGGCGATAGCGGGGAGAATAAGAATAGCGTAGTTGTTTGTAAGGCTGTTCTGAATGCAGAACATGACAAGGCCCATTGCGGAAATCTGAGTCGGAATCATCATGATGGAGATGATGAAGGTTTCGATGAATTTTCTTCCGCGGAAACGATAGATATGTGTGGCATAGGCAGTCAATGCGGAGAAGTAGACAGTCAGTACTGCATTGGCCAAAGCCAATATGATAGAGTTGATGACTGCATGAGTCAGAGGAAGATTGGAATCAGTGAAGAGGTTCTTTAAGTTGGTGAAGAAGCTATTTCCGAACCACCAGCTGAATCCCTTCATAATCTCCGCGTTAGAACGAGAGCAATTGACAAGAAGGACATAGAAGGGGAAAAGACAGAGGAGAGTCAAGAAAATCAAAACGATGTAGACGACGATGCGATAGATGGTAAGACCAACCTTCTGATTGGTCATTTTTTCGCTGTTCAATGATCTTGTATCAGTCATGGTTTTTTACCTCCATAACGGCTTTGTTATCTTCTTTCGCCAACCATCTCATACGTTTCTGGTAGGCCTTCTTTTCCTGTTTGATGGCATTGTAGTTAGGAACCAATGTCTTGAAGATGATAATAGAGAGAATACCGGTGAAGATGAAGATGATGACAGAGACAGCACCGCCTAAGCCGTAGTTTCTAGAGACGGTGATCAGCTTATAAAGATACATCATCAGTGTTGTTGCACACATATCCGGACCGCCATTGGCGTTTGTGAAGATCTGTGCAGCATCGAATAACTGGATGCCACCGATGAGAGAGGTAATCAGAACATAGACGAAAATCGGCATCAGAAGAGGCATTGTAATCTTCCAGAATGTGCGCATGGATGAACTTCCATCCAATCTTGCAGATTCAAAGATGCTTTCATCGATTCCCATGATTCCTGACATAAGAAGAATGGAAGTATTACCAAACCACATCAGCCAGTTGATGAAGGAAATGATGACTCTTACCCAGGTCTTGGACTCTAAGAAATAAATCGTATCTTTTCCGAATGCGGAAGCTAGAATCTGATTGACTGGTCCGTTGTTGGAGAAGAACATCAAAAAGAGCATACCGAATGCACTAGCCATGACAAGATTAGGCATATACATGATGGCCTTGAAGAATCCGGACATCTTCAACTTCAGTCTGGAATCGGTGAACCAGATAGCGAGAAGGAGAGAGACAATGATCTGCGGGATGAACCCGATGATCCAGATCAGCATTGTGTTTCCGAAAAACTTCCAGAATGTCGTGTCTTTTAAAAGCGTTGCATAGTTTTTAAACCCAATGAATGTAGGGCCGATGATTTTCAGACCGCTTTTATAGTATTCGAAGAAGGAATAATAGATTGTAGATAACAAGGGAAGAAGATTGAAGATGATGAATATAAGGAAGAACGGAACAAGGAAGAAATATCCATATTTTCCATAAGAGACCATATGGTGCATTTTTCTCTGTCCCTGTGGATTCTTCTTGATGGATGAAGCTATTTTCTTTTTCAGCCTTCCGTACCAGTTGAGGCTTTCATCGTTGCTGACGAAGTCATCGCTTTCAAACGCTGTATTGTTTTCGTTATCCATGATGACCTCCTAAAAGATAGCTTCTTCGTTTTCGGGGTTGAATAAGTGAATTTTGCCAGGGTTGAGATTGATTTTGACACTATCGCCGCTGTTTATTGCTTTTTCGCTGTTGAATTTGCAGACCATATCGATTCCGCCGAAATTGGTATGGAGATAGTATTCGTTTCCTAATAATTCAGCAAGCACGACTTTGATATCGAAGGTGGCATCAGGATATAAGGAATCATGCTCTCCGCCAGCCGGGTGAATGTTTTCCGGTCTTAAACCGATAATGACATCATGCGGGATTGTTTTTCCGTCTGTAAGAGAATTAGGAAGATGTATTGTTTCTCCTGTTTCAAAAGTGATTGAACCGTTTTCGTAGGTTCCTTTGAAGAAGTTCATGCTAGGTGAACCGATGAATCCAGCGACGAATTTATTGACAGGATGATTGAAGACTTCCAAAGGTGTACCGATCTGCTGTACATAACCATCTTTCATGATGACGATTCTTGTGGCCATTGTCATCGCTTCAGTCTGGTCGTGTGTGACATAGATGGTTGTCGCATTGAGCTTGTTATGCAGCGAGACGATTTCGCTTCTCATCTGAACACGGAGCTTGGCATCGAGGTTAGAAAGAGGTTCATCCATCAATAAGACTTTGGCATGACGGACAATTGCTCTTCCTAAGGCGACTCTCTGTCTTTGACCGCCAGAGAGTGCTTTCGGTTTTCTGTCGAGCAAGGATTCAATCTGAAGAATCTTTGCAGCGTGAGTGACTCTTCTGTCGATCTCTTTTCTGCTCAGATGCATGATCTTCAGCGGGTAAGCCATGTTTTCATAGACGGTCATATGAGGATAGAGCGCATAGGACTGGAAGACCATGGCGATGCCACGGTCTTTCGGTGCGATATCGTTCATATAATCTCCGTCGATGAAGAGATTTCCGCCTGAGATGTCTTCAAGACCGGCGACCATTCTCAATGTTGTGGATTTTCCGCAGCCGGAAGGACCGACAAAGACGATGAATTCATGCTGTTTGATATCGATGGAAAAGTCGTGTACGGCATGAAATCCGTTGTCATAGATCTTGTTGATTCTCTGTAAGGAGACATACACCCCTTCTGGTGCAATCTTCGAATCGGCATCATCTCTTTCTTTGACTTCTTTCTGCAGTCTCTTCCCTAATTCTTTGGCTTCTTTTTCTGCTTTCTTCTTATCGAGGTAGCGTGTGAAAAAGTTCGTCTTCTTCTCTTCTTGCGTTTCATTCATAACCTTTTCCTCCTAGAAGGTCATTTCAACATCGTACGTTTCATTATTGTCTAATCGAATTAAATTGCTGTTTTGAATGTGTCCGTTGACTTTGATTGTCTCTTTTCCGATGGTGTTGTCGATATGGATGTTGAAGGTCTTTCCACGGAACTTTCTTGTGATTTCAACAGACTTGAATTCTTTGCTGAGGGAAGGGGTGATCCTGAGTCCGTCAAGCTCAGGAACGATTCCTAATATACCTTCGCTCAGTGCGACAAATGACCAAGAAGCACTTCCGGTCAGCCAAGAGTTCTTGGCTCTTCCGTAATTGGGATTGGATCTTCCTGCAATCATCTGTGAATAGATATAGGGTTCTGTCTGATGTATCTCTGATTTGTCTTCGATGAAGGCAGGAGCATTTCTCTTATAGAGGTCAAACGCTTCTTCTTTCATTCCTTCTTCGCATAAGGCCAAAGTCAGCCAAGGGTTATTGTGGTTGAAAACAGATCCGTTTTCTTTTGTTCCCTCCGGATAGGAAGAAATCTCACCGAGTTCTACATGATAGGTGGAATAAGGGGGATAGAGGATTTCGCATCCATAATCGTTGAGGAGATATTTTAAGGAGCTCTTTACCGCTTCTTTTCCTAAGCCTTTGTCTTTTCCGATTCTGGCTAGTGTACAGAATCCTTGAGGCTCAATATAGATTTTACCTTCTTCGCATCTTGAAGAACCGACTTCATGAGAGAATGCATCATAGGCTCTGATGAAGTATTTGCCTTCGTAGTCAAAGCCGTCTTTGATTGTGCACTCTTCGATTTCATCGGCTGCCTTTTTAATTATATCAGCATTGGCGTTGTCATTGATATGTCTAGCCAGTTCTACGAATTCTCTTCCGTATTTGACAAACATACCGGCGATGAAGACGCTCTCTGCTTTATGGGTATCATTGTTTTCGACTGTCTGGAAGGATTCACCATCTGTTGTGGAGAAGCAGTTGAGATTGAGGCAGTCATTCCAGTCGGCTCTTCCGATGAGCGGGAGTCCGTGAGGACCGCGATGCGTGATGGTGTAATTCAATGAAATCAACAGATGATCGTATAAAGATTTCTCTGTTCCTTCTTCGTTGTTGAAGGGGACCTGTTCATCGAGAATAGTATAGTCTCCTGTCTCTTTGATATAGGAGATTGTTGCACCGACTAACCATAACGGATCATCATTGAAACCGGAACCGATATCTGCATTTCCGCGTTTTGTAAGTGGCTGATACTGGTGATACGTCGAACCATCTTTAAACTGAATAGACGCGATGTCTATAATTCTTTCTCTTGCTCTCTCCGGAATTAAATGTACAAATCCAAGTAAATCCTGACAGGAATCTCTGAATCCCATTCCACGTCCTGTTCCTGTTTCGAAGTAGGAAGCAGAACGGCTCATCATATAGGTGATCATACACTGATACTGGTTCCAGATGTTGGCCATTCTATCAAATTCAGGAATGTTGGTTTTGATCTGGAATGTCTTCAATAATGTGTTCCAATAGTCCTTCAGTTCATCAAGTGCCTGATCGACATTGTTGACATCATTGTATTTTTCCATCAGCTCCAAGGCTTTGTTCTTGTTGATGATGCCTTTTTCAATGAACTTTTCATTCACATCATTTTCAACATAGCCTAACATGAAGATAACAGTTGTTTCTTCACCAGGCTTTAATGTGATATCAAGACGATGGGAACCGATAGGATAACAATCAGAGACGATGGAATTGAAGGAGGTTCCTTCTTCGATTGCTTTAGGATCATCGAATCCGTTTTCCATACCTAAGAAGATGTTTCTGTCTGTATCGAATCCATCATGTTTTCTGGAAACATGGAAGAAACAATAATGATTGCGTCTTTCACGATATTCTGTTTTGTGATAAATCGTGGTGTCATCAACTTCGACTTCGGCCAAATTAAGATTTCTCTGATAGTTATTGGCATCATCGACTGCATTGTATAAACAGAATTCGACAACACCATATAAAGAGAATTTCTTTTCTTTGTCGGATTTGTTCTTGAATGTGATCTTATTGATTTCACAATTGTCATTGACAGGAACAAATGCAGTAAGTGTTGCAGAAAGGGAATCTTTTTCTGCTTCGAAGATAGAATAATTCAATCCGTGTCTGCAACGATAGAAGTCCAAATC
>CAKUXT010000042.1 GCA_934700375.1 uncultured Bacilli bacterium
ATAAGGGAGTAGATATTGATGTTTAAGTACTAGTTTCATATAAATTTAAGCCACTTGCTTCATGCTATAGATACAATCAGAATAAAGATTTTTTCAAGAATACAGATAATATGAATCTGCCAACATATCTAAACATACATTGACAAAGCCGAATCAATTTGCCATAATGTAAAAAAACTATATATGAGCACAAATTCAAATTTTAAAAAAGAAAAATGTTGGTCGTGTGAATTTTATTGCGGACAGCGCGAATATAAAAAGGGCTTTTTAAGCGATTCCATCTGCACGGGTGGGAAAGGATTATGTTCGAATAAATGCAGCAGTAAAAGCGGAAATACCGTCTTTGAGGATAATTGGTGTCCCAAATATAAAAAATGGAGTGTCATAATAATCGAAGAGCAAAAGCATGAAGCACAACGACTGCAACAGGAAGAAAGGCGCCGTAAATTCGAACTGGAACAGTAAATAAAGAAGCTTGAAAAATAACGTCAAAGACTCGAATATGAACGTTGGTACAATTCATTGAGTCCCGAAGAAAAAAGAAGGGAAGATACGAAAAACGCAATACGACGCAATGAAGAAATCAAGCGTAATGCTGAAGAGGCTCAACGTAAAGAAATCAGAAGAGCAAAAAACAAGAAATTCCGCATCATAGGTATCATATTTGCTGTTGTTATAGCTGTTACCATTTTCTCAATCGGGCCTATAACAAATATCGTAAACGAAAACAAATTCGCACATTCAGACACTGGAAAACTTGTCACTTTGATTCAAAAAGAGAATTACGGAAATAACAAATTCTATTTTTCCGTTGATCGAAATGAAGGGTGCAAGGCATATTTTGGCTTTGAATATGAAAAGAACGGTTGGATTGATGAGTTTGGCTTAACTCGTGATTTTAGAGTCTATTGTCAATTAACACCACGATCTGTGGATCATTACAATAGTACAACCGGTTTTTGCTTTTTTAACTTAGAAGGTTCAGATAATGTCAAAAAAGGTTATTTGAACGGGAATGGCGCTTGCTTCACTTCCTATACAGAATACGGATTATATTCTTCCGTTCTCACCCAATATAAAATCAACACTTCTTCAAGTTCTTTAAAACAAGTTGTCATGTATGACAGTTTTAAAAAATGGGATAATACATATGATGATAATTAAGACGAATGGAGGAATCGTGGCTATAAAGCATGCGAATTGGTCAATACATTGATCAACCAGTATTGTATTGTGGCTTTTGGTTCACCTTTCTGGAAGTGAGGAATATATGGAGCAATCTAACAATAACATTATCTTACAGACTAAAAAGGTTTCTGAAATAAGCGGTAAATTCGTCGTCCCCGCGTATCAAAGAGGATACAGATGGGGAAAGGAAGCTACCAGACTTCTTGATGACATTATGGAAATCGCTGACAGCGATTACCGATATTGTCTTCAGCCAATCGTTGTCAAGAAACTTTCTGATGAGAATTCATATGAATTGATCGATGGTCAGCAAAGGCTAACAACATTGTTTTTGATATATAAGGTTCTCAAAGAACTGTTCCATGAAATAAAAATCAATTATTCCCTCACTTATACGGTAAGAGAAGGATCAGAAAAGTTTTTGAATGAAATATCCAAAGAATCTGAAGAAACCAATATTGATTTCTATTTCATGAAAGAAGCCTATATATCCATTGGCAATTGGTTTCTAGAAAAGATGAAACAAAAATTAACAGCACCATATGATTTTCGCAATCTTTTGAATGAAAAAGTCGATATCATCTGGTATGAGGTAGGACCTAGTGAAGACGGCAATGCATTATTCCAAAGACTGAATATCGGAAAGATACCTTTGACATCTTCAGAGCTTGTCAAAGCTATCTTCCTTTCTGCTTCCAATAAGAACGACATTCAATCTGAAAGGCAACAGGAAATAGCTTTACAGTGGGACAATATCGAAAAGGAACTGCATAAAGATTCTTTTTGGTATTTCCTGACAAATAAACACGATTCAGAATATCAGACAAGAATCGATCTTGTTCTGAATCTTATTTCAGGAAAATTCGATAATGTGGATAATTATGCAACATTCTTCTTCTTTGATGAAAAGAGCAAGAAAGGAAACCTTTTCGATATCTGGGAGGAAATACAGCATACCTATCTCATTTTGAAAGATTGGTATGAGAATCACGAATTCTATCATTTGATCGGTTATTTGATTGCCATAGGCAAATCAATCAAGGATATTTATGATTTGTCGTTGAATAAAACCAAAACCGAATTCACCAAAGACTTGAAAGAGATGATAAAGAAGGCAGTGGATATCAGAGGAAGAAACTATGGTGACCTCAGTTACGAAAGTGCTTCAGACTATAAAGCCATTTCAAATCTGCTGTTGCTTTTCAATGTATTGAGCACAGAAAAGAGCGATGAAAACAGCGGCCGATTCCCGTTTGATAAATTCAAAAAAAACTCAGATTGGAGCCTAGAGCACATCCATGCGCAACAGTCTCAGGGCTTAAATACTGAAGCCCAATGGAAAGAATGGATAAGACTTCATATTTCATCCGTTAAACTGCTGAACAAGAATGACCATGATTTAGTCGATTCAATGGAGCAATGCATCCAAGAAGATTACACTTTGAAAGGTGATGACTTCGATAAGATCAGAGAAAAAGCAGAAAAGATTCTTTCCGAAGATATGAATGTAGGTTATCTGCACTCAATCTCCAATCTCGCACTTTTGAAAAAGGATGACAATTCCGCCCTTAATAACTCCACTTTTGATGTAAAGCGCAATAAGATATTGGAAATGGATAAGAACGGAGAATTCATTCCTTTCTGTACAAGGATGGTCTTCTTAAAGTATTACACTCCATCTGACAAAAACTCAATCCATTTCTGGGGACAGGCAGACCGTGATTGTTATATCAAAGAAATGAATAAGGTTCTATCTGAATATATAGAACCAATCACTATATTCAACGAGGATGAGAACAATGGCTAATTCATATTTATGCACATTCAAAGAACTTTTCAGTCTGGATATTGATGAAAGCGAAAGAGTACTTACTGTTTCTAAAATATCAATCCCGCTGATTCAGAGAGACTATGCACAAGGAAGAGAAAATCATGATGTCGACAGAATCAGAAAGAAATTCCTAAGTGCTTTAAAAGACGCAGTTCAAGAAAAACCAATCTGTTTGGACTTCATCTATGGTGATGTCAATGATTCAGGAGTGCTTACGCTTCTTGATGGGCAGCAAAGAATAACGACTTTGTTCCTTCTTCATTGGTATGCAGCACAGCGAGAAAACATATCGAAGGAAGAATATGAATTCCTGACTCGTTTTTCCTATGAGACAAGACCTAGCTCTCGTGAATTCTGTAAGAGACTAGTCGATTTCAAACCTGATTTCAATTCTCATCCATTGACTGCACAGATCATCGATCAATCCTGGTTCCCATTAGATTGGCAAAACGACCCAACAATCCAGTCGATGCTTGTCATGATCAATGAGATCAATAACACATTCAAGGAAGTCAAAAACCTTTGGAAGTCTCTGATTGATGATAGAAAGATTCAATTCTATTTCTTGCCAATCAAAAACATGGGTTTGACAGATGAGTTATACATCAAGATGAACTCACGTGGAAAGCCTTTGACAAAATTCGAACACTTCAAAGCAGCAATCGAACATAAAATCAGATTGATGGATAAGTATTTAGCTGAAGATTTCGAAGTCAAATTAGAAAACAAATGGACTGACTTTCTTTGGGGTTATCGAAAAGATGACTATTTGATTGATGGATTGTTCCTCAATTACTTGAAATTTATCTGTGACATCATTTCCTATGAAAAAGGCGAAAGCACGCAGGGCAGAAACTATGATGAATTATCTCTGATAGATGAATTCTTCTCCCATGACAAACCAGATGGTCAAGACAATGTCGGATTCCTGATAAAAGCAATCGATTGCTTCTGCGATTTAAAACTTGATCTCAAAGCTGAATTTTTCGAAAAACATTTAAGTACGAAATCCCTTCCTGATAAAGCGAAAGTAAGTGGGCCTGTTGATTTGCTTAATCATTGCTTTAAGAATTATATCGATCCTAAAACAGGAAAGAGAGGCTTTTCGTTAGGACAGATCATTCTTCTTTATAGTTTTATGCAATATGCAATGAACTACAAAACCATTTCGAGTGATCAATTCAATGAAAGAATCAGAATCATCAACAATCTGATTATGAACTCTTCTGACGAAATTCGTGATAACGATTACAGTGCCAAGGGCAATAGAATGCCTGCCATTTTAAAACAAACCAAATCAATTATCCTCGATGAAAAGATTCTCGAACAGAATGAGATTGAGAATAACTTCAATGTCAATCAGTTAAATGAAGAAAGAGAAAAGCAGACCTGGCGAATCAATAATCCAGACAAGATTGCAGATTTGAATTTACTTGAAAACCATGATTTGCTTCAAGGTCAGATTTCAATTGTCGGTTTAGAGAACAGCAATCTCTTCACGAGGTTCTATGAAGTTTTCAGCTGTGACAGAGATTTGGTTTCTTGTGCTTTATTGACTTTCGGAGATTATTCCAGAGTTGAAAAAACATGGAGATACACATTCGGAACCAGAACTAACGACACACCTTGGAGATTCCTTTTTCACATGAATGCGGTAGCAAAAGGTTTTGAAAAGACACAAGCAATTTTGCATTCACTTTTAAATAGCAATGAACATATCAATGAAGAGTATTTAAAGAAACTCGTAAATGAATACCTAGAAAAATGTGAAAGCGAAAAGCTTTATGACTGGCGTTATTACTTCATAAAATATGACGAATTCAGACCTGATCGTTATGGAAAATATTGGATCAAGGAAAATAACTATTATGACATCTATGTCATGGTTACCTCAACCAAATTATCCGAAAATTCATATCAGCCATTCTTAAAAATCATCGATTCCGATCATCTTGATAGAGATGATTATGGCATGCGACTGAAGTATGATGATAAATTCGTTTTTTGCGAAAGCCATCGATTTGTCGCTAGGGATAGTAAGTATAAAGAAATAGGAAAAATCCCTATTTCTCAAAATGAAAATGGTATAGATACTGAAAATAGAATCGAGAAATATCGTTCCTCAAAAATGGAATTTCTCAAAGAGATTTAACGGTGGTCACATAAATACCATTTCTATTACTCATCCAATAAATAATAAACTTTCCCATCTTTGGAAATCAAGCGAACGTCCTCAGAATACAGTTCTGACTTATCGACATCTTTCATCATTTGTTTTCCGGTCTGATTCTTAATCATTGTGGCCGTCTTTTTCTCAACAGACACATACTGTTTATCTTTTCCGATGAGACTGAAAATATCATTGACTACAGAAACATCGCCTAATAGTTTTCTTCTATCTTTTTCGATGTCTATCTGAAGCTTCTCAATCATATCAGCATGCCATTTCTCAAGGCACTTTCTTGAATCTTCAACACGGCTTTCACATTCAGGAATGATAGCAGAACATTGCTTTCTTGATACAGCACCAAAATATAGAGCATACTTCAGATCCGCAATACGATACAACACTTCAAGGAGCAACTTCTGATACGTACTCCATTCCTCGGCAATCGCAACTTCTTTTTCGTATTTCTTAAACTTCAGATCCTGTTTCTTGCTGATGCCAGATATTGTCAGATTAGCTTGTTCTAATAGCTGCATACAGTCTTCCTGAAGACGTTCCAAAGAATTGATCTTTGAAATTCTCAATTCATCATTCTCAAGGATTTCTTCATGGAAATCAGCTATTGTCTTTACCGATGTCACAAGTGAAAACACACGGCTTTTATATTCATTGTTCTGGAAATCCTGAATTTCGGAAATACTATCGTTTATCGCAGCAAGCTTAGAATTGATCTCAGACATGTAATACTGGCCGACAATCAAAGAAGCAACGTTCATAATGGCAGCAACGCTATTTGAGATTGTCGCCGTTTTCGATATATCCACCTTCTTAAAATTAGCTTGACCTTCTATTCTTCCATTCTCTCCAAGGTAAATTCCTCTTAAGTAGCCATTCTTATTGTGAGAAGGAGCAAGCTTTGCCCCAGAAGGAATTACAGCCTGATATATAGAGCCATTAGATAACTTAGATGCTATAGATACATTCATTGCTGCGTTAGCTGTTTTAAACAAAGACGGAATAAGATGATTGATGTGAACAAGAACATTTTTATCAGTGATTTCTACCAGTCTTTTGTTCTTAAGCTTTTCGCTTTCTATCTCCTGTACATCGACTTCAAAATCATTCTCACTTGAATCTGATACTTCAGTCATCATCTCATCCACTTTTATCTCGTCTTTTTCAACAATTGCTTCTATTTGTTCTTTCTTTTTTCGACATAATTTCTCAAACAACATAAACACCTCCGCTAATGCATCTATATTCTATCATTCAAGCCCGATTGACTGCTATGGTTTCAGACAACATAGAGGGACAACGTAGACACCATTATCGTCTTTATAAGCCACCTTCTGCGCTGTAACAATCATAAGAAACGCAGGTTCAGGATGCTCTTTCTTATTGATATCTTTTGCTAACAAGACTAACTTTTTAGAAGCTGTTTCAATTTCCTCTTTATCACCAAGTTTCACTTCAAGAAGTGCCCAAGAACCATCAGCAAAAGAAATCACCGCATCGGCTTCTCTATCTGCTTTATCCCTATAATGATAGACTTCAGCACCAATCGAATCACAATAAATTCGTAAATCTCTAATGGCCAAAGACTCAAAGAGCAGTCCAAAAGTTTTCATATCGGAAAACATGCTCTCTGGAGTGATTCCTAACGCAGAGGCCGCAATAGAAGGATCGACAAAGTGTCTTGTGCTCTTTTCTCTTATAGCTGTCTTGCTTCTAAGATTCGGATTCCAAGCTTCCAATTCATCAATCACATAGAGTCTCTCTAATGCTAAAAGGTATTTGATAAATGTATTTCTGTCTATCTCGTCACCATTTTCTTTCAAATCAGCTCTTATAGATTCATTTGAAGCTTCTGTTGAAATGTTTCTGGAATAGGACTTTAACAATTTCATCGCTCTCTTAACATCTTTTTTGAGTGGGATATCTTTTAAGGAGAAAAGATCCTCATTGACAAGGCCATCGAAAAAAGTTTTCGCCTGCTGCAAAGCAATATCACGATCATCATCTATTGCCAACGGCCAACCACCACGACAGATCAAATAGGAATAATCAAAAATAGTTTTTTGAGATATCCCTGGAGTAAACACATTATCTTTCAAATTCGATATTGAAACGATTCCATTACTATCATGGCTTTCAAACGATGACATTGTCCTCATTACTTTTCGAATGATACGACCTGTACCTGTATGTCTTTCATTTTCTTCGCCAGCCAAGGATTTCGAAGCTGTATTATCAGTCACACTTCCAGTCAGAATGTATTGTCCGAATCCTCCGTTTTCATCAATGGATTCCTTTATCGAATTCCAAATGAATGAAATGACCTGCCATTCATCTATCAAAATCGGTTTATCACCGCTGTTCAGAAGAACCTCAGGTGCTTTTTTCGCAAGTTCGATATATTGATCTCTTTCTCTCTTTTTCATCAAATCGATAATTGTCTTAGCATGTCTTTTCGCAGTTCGCGATTTCCCACACCATTTCGGTCCAACAATCTGAATTGCACCGACAGTCTTCAAATAAAAATCAAGTTTTTTATCAAACAATCTTTCAATATATTCTTTTTCCATGACAATCACCTCAATAATATTATATTATTGTGAGTTCTTAATCGCAAGTTTGGCGTGTTTTCAATAAGAAGTTTGGCGTGTTTTCAGTAAGAAGTTTGGCACGTTCTCAATAAGAAGTTTGGCGCATTTTGAATAGGAAGTTTGGCAAAACAAGAATGGATGAAAGAATAATACCAGCCTATCCTGTTCGCTATTTAGAATTCTCACTCAACACATTCCAAACACATTGTTTTACATATAACAAGAATCAAACCTTTTGTTCCGGACATCATCTCCTTCTGAGACTTAGAACTTGATTAAACCCTTTGTTTCTCTTATCAGTTTACAATTCACTATGAACAAAAATTCCCTGATCTTTGCTGAATCAAATCTCAAACTGAAGAATAATAGCAGACATTTGATTCAATGTTTTAATCGTTGTCAGTTCATCTTTATCCAACACTTTGCTTTTAGAAAAGCAACGATATCAGGTTTCTTTGATTCATCTTCATAATAGGAGACAAGGACTTTTTTATATTCATCCACTTCATCAGCCGGTACTACCAATAAACCAAGGGCATGTGAAATCAGATAATGATTGCTAAAGATGATTGCAGTCCTCTTATTGCCATCTAAAAACAACTGTTTTTTCATCACGTAAAGAACAAGATCGATTGCTAAATCAATCCCTTCTTCATTGTTTAGAAGATCATTCAATTCCTGTTTTATCTGTTCCTCAAAAGGAATTGGTGGAACATAGGTAGAACCACCGATCGTAACAGGTACGCTTCTGATTCTACCTGCTGTAAGTGAAAAGCCATCTTGCACAATCTGATTGATCTGACAAAGCACTGCATAATTGGTCGGATAGTTTGCCAAATCAACAGACATAATAAATTCCCAGGCTCTTTTAAGGTTGATGACCTTATTGATATCAGAAGCCGTCATATCTTTGACTTTGCCGCCATTGATGATGGTTTCGGTATCTGAATAGGTGGTTACAACACCCTCAAGCATCGCTTGCTTGAAAACAGAATCAACAAGAGACCTTCTTGCCAAATCAATATTGACCGCAACCTTTTCATCTACTCCGTTGCTTTCGACATAATGAAGTCCTTTAAGCTCTTTGCTGATCTCTTTCAGTCTTTTTTTGAAATTCTTTGCCAGTGCGGTATTGTTTCTGATCAAGTTATATAAGATATCAGAATACTGACCGACATATTTGGTTGTCAAAAGGCCATCATGTCTGTAATGAACATAAATGTATTGTTTAGAATCTTTTTCTCGTATTTCAATCGAACCATAGGTCAATGAATTCAACTGTTCTGTAATGTGATTCTTCTCGCTCAGTAGTTCATTTAGATTTGACATTGAAGTTCCTCCCGATAGCTTATTTTATCATATCTGGAATTCAGTGTGAAACATTTATTGACATTTTGTTTCACACTATGATTTATCAGCTGTTGTTTCATAAGATAACTACCATAGACAATTTGCAATCAATGAGTTTCACGAAAAGGATGATTTGCACATGGGGTCAGCAAATCACGATGTTTCTGGCTTTTTTGACATTAGATGCCAAATTCAATAACACTCCAATGAAGCCTACAAATCACTTTCTGATTTGACTGGAAAGATGCGTATCGCTGAGAATTATTTCTGTTCATCATCATGATTGATATAACTCAGTCAGTTCTAGTCATGCAAATGAATTATGTATCTAATCTCTTAACACGTTAATTGGGACTATATAGATATCATCTTCTGTTTTTCTACACGAACCATGACTGGTAAGTATCATTCTGAAAGCAGGCAGCTTCAGTTTGCTGTTTTTCAATCTTCTATTGAATGAATTCAAGGAAGCAATGCCATCTGATATAGTCTTATCGCTGGCAATTTTAATTTCTACATCTGTAGATTAGCACGATAAATTATGAAGGTATTTTCAAATTGCCTTATGAAACGCCTTCTTTTTTTATTCATGTTTGGCGGTTCGCCCATTGGCGAGCGTTTCCCCGAAACCGCCAAGTCTCAAGAAGGGCAACGCTCGCCAAAAGGCTCTTTCAACAAAATTGCGCCACAGTTTTGCGTGGCGCCAATATTATACCAATTCTGATGCTAATTTATCCCTCACGTGTACTAGAGAGCTTATCATCAAAAACTGACCACTCATCAAAAAGGGTTCACAATCTTTTTTTACATTTCTTTCATGTATTCAGCCGTTTTTTCGACTGAATACTTTTTCATTCCACTATCCTCGTATATAACAGATTACAGCTATCCTGTTACCTAGGTGTATCGGTTTATTTTTTCTCAGTTTTCCGCTCCAGCATTTTAATCGAATCCAGATAATCCTGTTCTACCTCGCTAAGCGTTCGAGCCTTGTATTTTCTATATTCTTCGGTTGCTTTATCAACAGCCTGCTTATGACTGACGTTTCCGTTCCCAATCAGCAGCTGCTCTCCGCTCATGGTAAGAATACGATCCAGATGTTCTGCCCAATCCTGCATAGTCATCGCCTGTTCCCGTTCTGCCTGTCGTTCCGCAAAATCAAGATATCCGGATACAAGCTGTCCCATGGCTCGAAGTTCTTTTTCATCCAGATAATTCTTTGCAACAACAGCTTCTTTCAAGGTTGGCTGTTTCCCTGCAAAGGTGGTAAGCCCCATAAATTCTTTTTCCGCATCTGCTCTGTTGTAAATAACCTCTGCCGCAGTCTGTCCATTAATGGCGTAATGGATTTTATTCTGTACTTTTTTGAAAAACTGGATGGAAATTTCTGCTTTTGGATCATAGTCGATACTCGTAGCATAGATTTCTAAAACCTGACGGTAAAACACCTTTTCAGATGCCCTGATATCACGAATGCGTTCCAGGAGTTCCTTAAAGTAACCGCCGCCGCCAAGATTTTTCAGCCGTTCGTCATCCATCGCAAAGCCTTTTCTCATATATTCTTTAAGAATATTGGTTGCCCAGATTCTGAACTGTGTACCTCGTTTGGATTTCACACGATAGCCAACAGAGATAATCACATCCAGATTGTAAAAATCCACATCATATACTTTTCCGTCAGCGGCAGTGTAGGCAAATTTTGCCCACACTGATTCTTTCTGCAATTCGCCTTCTTTGAAAATATTTCTTATATGCTTACCGATAACACTTTTGTCTCGCTGAAACAATTCAGCCATTTGGTCAATGGATAGCCAGACTGTATCACCATCAAAGGTCGTCTCAATTTTAGCTAATCCATCCTCTGTTGTATAAATGATCATATTGGATTTTTGATTCATATCATCGTTATTCATCACATTTACACTCCGTTTCTAATTGCTTAGCGCCCTGCTGCACTTTTCCTATGTATCCTCAATGTCAAACCATCTTTCAACATAGAGTTTGGACACTATTTACACGATAAATATATCAGTCATTTTTCGTTTTTTCAATAGAGCCAATGTGATCTTTAGAATTGAATTTCCGTAAACGAAAAAGTAGGAGCATTTTAAAGAGACCTCCGGCATGAGAAAATCATGTCGGAGGCTTTTTATAATGGAAGAAAGCAAATATAGACCGTATTTAGAAGAGTTTGAAAGTTCTGGATTGTCAATAAGGAAATTCTGTGAAGGGAAAAACCTTTGTGCCGATGGCTTCTATTATTTCTATAAGAGACACAAAGAAAAAGCTGTCGTCGCTGTGATAAAGCCGAAAACAGATAGAGAAACCAATGATAGGATGAGCATAAAGACCAATGTTGAAGAAATGCCTCCCCGAAAGCGAAATTACGCTCTTGATATTTCATATGATTTTCCAGCGTTCGGTGCCCGCAGTTGATGGGAATCATAATTCAAACAAGCGCAAAAAAATAGAACGGCAAATCAATTGATGACATGATATAGTGTGCTCAAACCAAAATAAATAAATTTAGGATATCACATCTAAAGAATGATTTGCACATGGAGTCAGCAAATCACGATGTTTCAAGGCTTTTTTGACATTAGATGCCGTATTCAATAGCACTCAAAAGAAAGCCTACAAATCACTTTCTGATTTGACTGCTTGATGCCTATCACTGAGAATAATTTCCGTTCATCATGATTTTGATAACTAAGTCAGTTCTTGTCATGAAAATGAATTACGCATTTAATCTCTTAACATGTTAATCGGGACTATATAGATATCATCTTCTGTTTTCCTACACGAG